>DASPQI010000459.1:0-6859 GCA_035625045.1 Syntrophales bacterium
TCAATAAAAAGTAAAAGAGGAAGAATGGAATGACCCCCTTACATTGCACAGATCAGGACAATACAATTAGAGTATCCTGACAGGGGTTATGAGGTTAAAGGGCTTTTCCCAAAAGCCAAAAAAATTGAGATACATCGGAAGGTATTCCTCGTTAAGTTCGTGTGAAGGGAAATATAGTTATTAAATTTATAAATTAGCAGAATTTGCAAGGAGTGTGAACAAATTTTCATAAGGAGGGTTGCATAAAGTACAATTGGGCCAAGCCGCGCAGAAATGCTAATTTACAGATTTCTTAAAAGGTTTATTCTTACTTAAGTAATTAAAAATAGCATCTGCCGTCATCAGTGATCCCTTGTTGTTGAAATGTACATCATCAAAAAATACCGTCTCGTCTTTAGGTAAAATACTTGCCAGGTCGAGGTATTCCACACCACGAGACTTGCAAACCTCAAGCAGAGTGTTATTATAGACTTGCATCCCTTTCATAAGCGCTTTTTCCGAATAGTACCTCTTTGATTTTGTGCTTTCAATCCATCCGCACCAGAGAAGATCCTTTTCCGTTTTTGTCATATCTTCTTTCCATAATGACGGTTGCGTTAAAAAAATAATCCGTATGGATCGTGACTGGGCAATGTCAATTATCACATTGAGATTCCTTTTATATTCTTCCAGTCCGGAGGTCAGGTCCGGTAGATTCTCAACGATTTCTGCAGCTCCTTTGCGAAGATTCCTCAAATTAACAAACATATTACCGGTTTCGTCCTGAATCATGTCCCGTCTGAAATACATAGTAATAGCCTGTTTCACAAGACTACCGATGGCCAGTTCATCGTAATAGCCGCTATGAAATCGATATTTGCCTTTTCTATAAGGAGTTTCTGAAAAAGCCCCCTTGATGAGCCGCTGCTCCCAGTAATCATAATGGTCTAGGTAATAAGGATCATAATCCTTGTCTTCTATGAGCCTGCGCAGCAGGTCATTGCAGCCGGCCAGTATGAGGACAGCGTCAATTTTCTGATACTGCGGCAGAAGATATTTCATATGCATAAAATGCTCTCTTGTATCAAGACCGGACTTGCCCACATTGCCTACCCAAACTTTATACAGGTGCAGGCTGTTTAATCTATTCTGCAGCGCGTATGGCCAGGATTTGTCCTGGTCTAAAAAGAGACATTCCGTCGTGCTTCCGCCGATGGCCAATATCCTGTACTGCTGGTCTGAGGAAAACTCATCACCACGTATGCCGTCAGAATTAACATTAAAGTGAGCTATTCCGTCAACTCCGGGCATAGTACCGGGTACTGGTCTGGATATCTTGCGGAGATTTGGAGGCCAGACATAATATTTATGGTCTTTATCTTTGACAGAGTAATATGTCCGCAGGCCAAACTCGCCGATTACCAGCGCAAGAGCGAGTCCGGTAATCACTAGGATCAAACGGAAAAGATTTTCACGATTAACAATGTTCATATATCATATTACTATAAAAAAACCGTAAAAGATCTATAAACAACTTATTCCCATGCCTTTATGGTGCCTCCACGGGATATTGGATTTTTAAGATTATCAGTATAATCTTAAAAAAATATCCTGATCTGACACACTCAAATCTTTCGAAAATCTACAGTTGATAACATTGCGCTTATGTTGTAATTACCTGTTGTCAATATAAGAAGTGCTGTAAAGAATTTTTTGGTATTAGCTGAGTGACAATTTCTTTTAGCAAGTGACAACTTCTTTTGGCAAGTGACAATTTCTTTTGGCAATAAACAGATCAGGGAAGGGGGACAAGGATGGTGAATAAGGCGTTATTGATAGGGAGGCTTGGAGCAGATCCTGAGGTCAGATATACACCGGATGGCACAATGGTAACGAATTTCCGGCTGGCAACAGACCTCCAGTGGAAAGACAAGAGCGGCGAAAAGCTCCAGAGGACAGAATGGCACAGGATAGTGGCCTATGGAAAATTGGCGGAAATCTGCAGTAATTATCTTTCCAAGGGTAAATTAATATTTATTGAGGGCAGAATTCAAACACGTTCCTGGGAAGACAAAGATGGTGTTAAGCGTTCTACAACGGAAATTGTTGCTGCCAATATGCAGATGCTGGATTCGAAGGGGCAAATGCGAAGCCAGGATACGGCTGGTGATGATCAGGCCACGGCGTCACCAGGGTTCGACCAGGCGCCGGAGGATGATGTTCCTTTTTAGTCTTAGTCCGGCTTGTTTTTATCATCGATCTTTTTAGAATCGGTTGTTATATTTATCTCATCTGGTTCACGAACCGATTTTTTAAAGTTTCTTATACTCTTTCCAATGACGCTGCCAATCTCTGGAAGCTTACCGGCACCAAAGACGATTAAAACAATAACAAGAATTACGATTAATTCAGGCATGCCTATTCCAAGCATGTTTTTCTAACCTCTTTTGATTCTAATAAATATTAAATGATCTTTGTTAATCCAAGGATCTAAGGAAGTTTTAAGTGAACAACTTCCCCTCGTTTTCCCAGATCGCCGAGAGATTTACCTTGGAACTCAATGTCAATTCCGCCGGCGTTGCCAACATCAATCAGGAAATGCGATCCAGCTCTTTCAATTTTTTCACCTGGCTGCAGTAAGACTTCGTATGGTGGTTCTTCATCTGCTGCAATTCTTAACCATGTGAGCTCCTTAGCCTCCATAACTATTTGATACGTTCCGGCGATCTTTCTTTTCTGTTTATTGGTATCCTGAGATGCTTTATCTTGTTGAACAGCCGGTTTACTCTCCTTCACGTTGGCAGGCGATTGTGCCTGAGGCGCAGCGGGTAACTGGTCAGCTGTTTCACTTTTGACTTCTGACTTTATTTCATCAGCGGGCTTTAAACTGACTGTCTTCTGTACAGGTTCACCGATTTGATTTTTCAAAATATCGATGTCTGATTTATGGGAAGATAGTGTTAAAGCAACAAGACCGGCAACTATAAGAATAAAAAATCCCCACAAAAATGACTTATAATTCACCCTTGCCTGCTGAGGACTTTTTTCTTTTTCTACTAAATCTTTTTGGGAAGATTTTAGCGTTTCCAGGTATTGTTCATAACGTGATATGATTGGGCTGCTTTCAACTCCTAAGATTTTTGCGTATATTTTAATGAAGGATTTTGTAAAAACCGGTGGGGGCAGCAGGTGAAATTCACCATTTTCAATGGCTTCAAGATTCGCCATACTTATGCGGGTGCGTTCAAATATGTCCATTAAGGTGAATCCTTTGGATTCTCTTATAGATTTGAGGTCTGGTTCTGTCGCGTTTAAATCTTTCTGTGACTGTTCCGGACTCTCCGCATTTTTTAAAGTTTCTGTCATAAAAGATGACTCCATTTAATGGAAACCAGCGAATTATACGTTTGAAATAACTACCACCAATTTCATAGACATGCAACAGAAAGATGCATCTTTCAAAAGACGGGAAAACTTGATATACATTTCAAAATTCTCAAAAGCTGACTTAAATTGATCAGTTTAAATCAAATTCAAAATTTTAATCACGAAATTCGTAACAGTCATTAAGTTCAGAATATGGATGATTATAATAAATTCGCAATATCTGTAGCAAGGGAGGCAGGGATATTTCTTAAGGAAAAGCTCAGTGATAAACACGTTATAGATTATAAAGGTGAGATTAATATTGTCACGGAAGCAGACAGGATGTCGGAAGAATTGATTAAGTCCAGGATTCAACGGAAATATCCCCATCATGACATCCTTGCAGAGGAATCAATAGATACTGCTACAGGTTCAGAATTTCGCTGGCTTGTAGATCCTCTTGACGGGACGACGAATTATGCCCATGGTTATCCAGTTTTCTGCGTATCTATCGCTTTAGAAGAAAAAGGTGAAATCCGTCTCGGAGTTATTTACAATCCCATTCTGGATGAGATATTTGTAGCAGAAAAAGGGAGGGGAGCTTTTTTAAATAATCGAAAAGTTTCTGTTTCAAATACCTCCGATCTTTCAAGAAGTCTATTAGCAACGGGGTTTCCCTATGATATCAGAGACAATGATAATAATAATATCAATTATTTCACTGGAATGGCGAAAAATGCCCAGGCGATTCGCAGGGCTGGCTCGGCAGCCCTTGATATGGCCTATGTAGCAATGGGCCGTTTTGACGGCTTCTGGGAATTGAAGTTAATGCCCTGGGATACTGCCGCCGGTCTACTTCTCATCATTGAAGCCGGAGGGATGGTTACTGATCTATTCGGCGGCAATTTTTCCATTAATTCTCCGCATGTTCTGGCCACAAATGGAAAAATACATTACGACATGATTGACGTGTTAAAAAAAATTAATCGAAGCAGCAGTCAATAAATTAGACCTTACGTCTTCAGCTTCTTAAAAGATCAATAAACATATGCTTCTTATTTATCCACCCCTTGTCAAACCTTGCGAACCGCCTGCAGGACTAGCGAAGCTTGCAGGGTCGATGAATCGTCACAATGTTTCGTGTAAGGTTATGGATGCCAATTTGGAAGGCATCTCAAGCCTCCTTAAAAGAAATGGTACAAAAATTAACGATATTATGAAGGAGGAAGGTGAGAACAGTAAAGAGCCATATATGAAAAACATGCAGGATAAGTGGACTACCCGCTCATTTCGCTACCTGGAGAGCAACCTCGATGCTTTGAGCACTTGGGAGGTCTACAAGAATATAGATCGCTACAAACGGGCGGTAATCGACATCAACCGGGCTCTTGCGGTGTCAGCTTCTCATAGTAATGTGCGTGTGAGTTTGTCTAATTATGTTGATCGGGATCTTTCCCCGGTCAGAAGTGCGGATCTGATAAAGGCTTCCGAGACGCCTGAACTTAATCCCTTCTATAAGTATTTCAAGAAAATGCTTTTCACGGAGATTGAAAAGGAATCTCCTGCCATTATAGGGTTTTCATTAAACTACCTGAGCCAGGCACTGTGTGCATTCGCCATGATCGGACTTTTAAGGAGGGAGCATCCTGGCATCAGGATAGTTTTAGGCGGCGGACTGTTAACATCCTGGGTAAGGCGACCCGGATGGTCAAGTCCCTTTAATGGTCTTGTTGATGATTTGGTGGCCGGACCAGGAGAGGGTAAGCTGCTTTCTATCTTTGGCGTTCCACATTTGGAAAATAATGTTAGCCCGGATTATAATGGTTTGTGCGGAAACTCTTATCTGGCTCCGGGCACTGTTCTGCCTTATAGTGCGTCGAGTGGATGTTATTGGAACCGGTGCTCTTTCTGTCCGGAAAGAGCGGAAGGGAATCCCTATGAACCTGTACCCACCGACTGGGTAATTAAAGACCTATACAACCTCACAGAAAAAATGAAACCTGTCCTTATCCATCTACTGGATAATGCCCTTAGTCCCGCACTTCTGAAGACCCTTGCTGAGTCATCTCTCGGTGTTCCGTGGTATGGATTTGCCAGGATATCGTCTCATCTGACAGACCTGGATTTCTGCCTAGCTCTGAAACGATCGGGCTGCGTCATGTTGCAGGTTGGCTTGGAATCAGGTGATCAAAGCATCCTCGATAATATGAATAAGGGGTTTGATCTGATGACGGCCTCTTCCGCCTTGAAGACCCTGAAAAAGGCGGGAATTGCAACATACGTTTACCTGCTTTTCGGAACCCCTTCGGAGACAATTACGGAAGCTCGTAAAACACTTGGTTTTACAGTCGGGCACAGCAGCGAAATAGATTTTCTAAATCTTGCCATCTTCAACCTTCCGGCTTACAGCCCTGAGGCTAAGGAACTCGAAACTGACGAATTTTATGAGGGAGACCTGTCACTTTACAGGAGTTTTTTGCATCCAAGAGGATGGGGGAGAAATCTGGTGAGGCAATTCCTTAGTCAAGAATTTAAGAAGCATCCTGCCGTTGTTTCGATAATGAGAAAATCTCCTCCGATATTCACTTCCAATCATGCACCCTTTTTTATTATGCATCTACGCTAATCTATTCTGTGATCTCATGCTTTGCGAATAACTGCCTTTCATTTATATTGATTTATATGAACCGGTCTATTAAAATTGCAAATAATTAATGAACGTAAAAAGCACAAAGCTAATATGATTAGCATCCGTTTGTGTGACAGAAAATTGGATAGTCTATTTACTTTTTCATAGAAGGGATAATTGTGGAAAAGGTATCTATTGTTAAAAGGCGAAAAAGGGTAGCTTCAGAGCCTGGTAGAGATCGCCCTCCGGTAAATGGCATTCAAGTACTGAAGGAACAGGAATCAAATAATGAAACATTTTACATAGATGAAATGGATCTAAAACAGGTATATCTATTAAAAGGTGTGGAACCGGAGGTAATTATAGGTCTGTTAGATCTTTGCTCAATACTGAAATTAGAACCGCAAGAAATCCTCATTGTCCCCACACAGTCAAATAGAACCGTATACTTTCTTCTGTCCGGCCGATTGCGTATCCACCTGGATACTGTTGACTCAGAACCGATTGTCATACTTGAACCTGGAGAAAGTGTCGGAGAAATGTCTGTTGTTGATCACAAGCCAACTTCCGCTTTTGTGGTGGCAGATGAAGCATGCGTGTTATTGGCCATGGAGGAAGATACACTCTGGTCTCTGGTTCAGGCATCTCATGCCGCAGCCCGCAATTTGTTATTCACTCTTGTGCAAAGATTGCGTCATGCCGACGCCATAATCTCCAATAATATGGTAAAGGGCGTAAGGACACCCTGAGATTGTTGCAATCTGTAGGCTTAAAGTTATATTAGCGTCATACTTGTTTTTGCTTCATTAAAGATTAATCCTTATCCCCAATCATTATTGAATACTTTCCTATATACACATTTAATCAAGACATCGCTTTATCGTG
>DASPQI010000460.1:0-2182 GCA_035625045.1 Syntrophales bacterium
TACAGCGAAGTATATGAAAGCTTGCCCGTATGATCAATGGCTAGTGGACGAAGACTGGAGGTTCTAAAGCCAGCGGTCCAGCTTCGATTTCGCTTCATATTCCTCCTTGAGAGCTATTTGCGTGGCCTCCGCGATATCTTCCACCCTCTTGACCAGATCTTCAAACTTTATATCAACACCGAAGATGCCTACCATTTCGTCATTATCATCGACAAGGGGAGCAGAAACTGTTATGCAAAGCGCCCCCGTCATTTTTGATATGTAGAAATTTGTCACGTGCATCTTGCCGCTCTGTAAAGGCTTGATGAACCACTCCCTGTCTGACTGGTCTGTCCCGACTCCGTAGTTCTCGTATTTTGCCCTGTCTGCAATGTTGGTGATGTTCTTTGTAGTCTTCTTACCATTCATATCTACCACATAGGCAAACTGAATAGATGGATTCTCTTCAATACACTGCTGCATGATCGGTTCCTGTAACTCCGGTTTCATAGTCTTCATTACCGGATGGTCGATCACCTGTTTGACGACATCCATAGCGGCCTGTGTCGCCACGAATTTGATCTTCTCCAGATCAGACATAAAGAGTTCCGGCAGATACTTTCTTACCAATCTCTCAAGCTCCTCGTGGGAAATTCCCGTTGCCCTGCCGGCTTCATATTGCTCCATTACCCACTTATGGATTTTCGAAACGCCCGGATGTCTTTTATCGATCACGGTTTTGCCTTTTTCACTCAAACGTGCATTAATCCAGTGAGCTATACCAGCCTTACCGGACTTATCGGTTATCATGGTCACGATTGGTCTTTTCAGTATTTTGGTAGTATCGAAGATATTGTAGATTTCTTCATTCTTAATAAGACCGTCTGCGTGGATGCCGGCTTTGGTTATATTAAATTCCGCACCGACAAAAGGAAAATTAGTGGGAATTTTTACACCAATTTCCTTTTCAAAATATTGGGCAATATCAGTAATTACCGTGGTATCAATGCCGTTATTAGTTCCCCTCAATCCGATATATTCAATGATAAGACCTTCTACGGGGGCATTGCCGGTACGCTCTCCCAGTCCGAGCAGGGTTCCATTTGCAGCGCTGCAACCGTAAAGCCAGGCTGTTGTAGCATTGATCATAGCCTTGTGGAAATCGTTATGGCCGTGCCATTCCAGCAGATGACCGGGAACACCGCCATCATCTATAAAGGCCCTGATAAGCTTTTCAACGCTCCTAGGCAAGGATGCACCCGGATAGGTTACGCCATACCCCATAGTATCACAAAGCCTGATCTTGATGTCGATGCCGCTTTCCTCACGCAGCTTCATCAGTTCAATGGCCAGGGGTACACAAAATCCATATATCTCAGCCCTTGTTATATCTTCAAAGTGACACCTGGGTATAATACCTTCAGCGAGAATATCTTTTACAATACCCATGTAATCATCAAACGCCTTTTTTCTCGATACATTAAGCTTGAGAAAAATATGGTAGTCGGAAACAGAAGTCAATATGCCAGTTTCCTTCAGCTCCATTTCCTTCACCAGCTTTATGTCCTCTTTCTGGGCCCTGATCCAACCTGTAATCTCGGGATATTCCAGGCCGAGTTCCAGGCATTTTGTCACTGCTTCCCTGTCTTTCTTGCTGTAAAGGAAGAATTCAGATTGTCTGATTACTCCGTTCTTACCACCCAGCCTGCTCATAAAAGTATAGAGATCAACAATCTGCTTTACCGTATACGGTGGGCGTGCCTGTTGCCCGTCCCTGAAGGTGGTATCCGTGATAAATATGTCTTCAGCAGGGTTTATCGGGATTATCTTATGGTCAAAGTCAATCCTGCTCACCTCGTCATAAGGGAATACACCCTTCTGCAAATTGGGCTCCGTCACATCCTTGAGATCAAGTTGCCAGAATTTTGTATGTTCATGATCCAGGACTCTCTTTTCCTTATTCCATTTTGCCATAGTAGATACTCCAGTTATTTTTAATAAAAAAGAGGGCACCCTGAAACCAGTTGTGCCCTCTTTGAAAATATGCGTCGGGTTTCAGTACAACAGTAAAATTGCTTCCTTTGGGGCTGAACATGGCTTAGCTGCACCTGCCTTTTTCATGGAGACGGTCTGTTTCCTGTTTCTAACAGGTTGAACTGCCTGCTTTTCGGTAAAGGTGTCAAACAGACGCTTATGTAACACT
>DASPQI010000461.1:0-2046 GCA_035625045.1 Syntrophales bacterium
GGGAGCTTATCCGGCTTGAAATTTCTTAACGACTTCCGTTCCTTCAAAGCCTCCATCAATGGCTTTCCCCCTCTCATATGGGGCTGCGGAAGCTGGATAGGTATAAAGCTTGCCGGTTCTTTATTCTCTTCTCCTTTTAAATTCGAAATCCCGAAAAGACCAACCATAAAGATAAGAATCGCTTTGAACAAAGTCCTTTCTTTCATATTTCTCTCCTTTTATTTTGTAAATTGATCAAATAGAATTGCTCCTTATTATCTTCTGTTCGGAAACTTTTCAATTAAAAAATAACGAGATGCGTAACCCGCGCCGCCATAGTCTTGTCCCCTCATGGCGCGCGACGTGCAATGGCATATAACGTAAAAAAATCAGCGGTGGCTGTAAGCCATCTGCCGGAAAGATAGGTTAAGCCACATTCATTCACATATTTTCCCTCTGCATCAATGCCTCAGCCGCAAGAATGCCCGACATTGCCGCAGGCCCTACACCGTAGCCGGGGTATGTGGTCTGCCCTGCCTGATATAATCCGGGGATTGGAGGATTGTGCGGAAACAGTGCTCTGGGATCAACTGCCGGTGATAATCCATAGAGCGCCCCTTTGTAAAAGTGCATCCTATCCCGAAAATCCTTAGGGCTTAACGCCCTTTTTACTGCAATGTGGATGTCATGTATGCGCGATAGAGCCCTGACTGCTGATTCAACTACTTTTTCCTTTTTTTGTTCATCCCAATCATCGACAGGGAAGTTCTGCTCTACGGGGAGGAACATCTCAATGATACTTCCACCCCGAGGTGCCAGATCCGGCATGGTAATCGTAGGCACAGTGTAATTAAACCACTTCACATTATCTTCATCGAGGATAAAAAGTTTATATTGGTCCTCCATCATCGGAAGTATGCTATTAGAATGGCTACATCCGCCAAGCACGTTGGATAGGCCTAGCTGGAGGCACAGAGCCTTGTGTGATAACGTAGCATTCTGGACCCTTTGTTTCATATCATCCGGTACGTCCTCGGGATTTAGAAGTGAGTCGAAGGTCGCCATGGCGCTAATCGTCGATATGACGGCATCGACCTCGACCAGGCCTTGTCCATCAACTTCCAACCCATAAACCCGCCCATTTCTTATGATTATTTTATGAATCTTAGCATTGAGGAACAGTTGACCGCCATTACTCTTTAAAGATAGACTTAGTGCTTCGGGTATTTTCCCCATACCACCCTCAGGCAGGTAAAATCCCTCACCAAGCATAGCGACAAGCCCCAATATCTGAGAGACCGGCGTTTTCTGAGGGGGTATGCCTGTATATAGCAATACTCCTGACATCGCGGCACGTACTGCTTCGTCGCTGAAGAGCTTATTTATCTCTGACGCAACGGTCCCTCGAAACTTGTGTAGATGACGCCACCCTTTTACCATAAGCCGAGAAAGCGAGAAGGGGTGAATTATAATATCTTCTGCAAAGAGATGGAGAAGAGGCTCCCATTTCTTCAGCATGCCAATAAGTTGTTTTTGTAGTTTGAGCCTGTCCACGTCCTCATTACTTTTTTTGACAGACACATCAAGCCTGTCGGCAATAGATACAACGGTTCCGTCAGGTAATGTCACCGTTTCCTTTGCAGTTATTTTCCGTAATGGCAGGAGTGAAGGGCGGTCCAGCCCTAATTTCTCAAATACGTGGTCCAAGATACCGGGAAGAGCTACATACAGAGCACCATCGTTAAAAGTGTACCCCGCTAAGTTTGTGTTTGCACAACATCCACCGAGCTTCTCATTGGCTTCAAAAAGTTCCACCCTCAAGCCCTTTCGAGAAAGCAGTCCACCTGCTGATAATCCCGATACACCTCCACCGATGATGGCTACCGTGTTAATTTTGCTCATATGAGAGGAAATCTACACCTTTTGGAGATGTCAGTCAATTCTCGCTTCAAGAGGGTGGGAGTAAGGGGGCGTGCACAAGCAAAAAAGTGGGGTTAAGAGGTAAGAGGGTTCCACATCACGGAGGAACCGCGTGACTCGTTCCCTGACTTCTTTGCGGTGCGTGAA
>DASPQI010000462.1:0-43958 GCA_035625045.1 Syntrophales bacterium
TGCGCGACATTTGCCGGACCATCGTGGAGATCGGGGGTTACCGTATGGCCTGGGTCGGCTTTGCCGAGCATGATGGAGAAAGGACGATTCGGCCCATTGCCCATGCCGGATATGATAACGGCTATCTTGCGTCTGTGAAGATTTCTTGGGCGAATAATGAGCTTGGGCAAGGGCCCATCGGGCGATCCATACGGACCGGCAAGCCTGTTTTTGCAGAGGACATTTTGACAGACGCCTTTTACGGTCCCTGGCGTGAGGAGGCCCTGAAAAGAAACTATCGATCCTCGATCTCGATTCCCTTGACCGTTAGGGGGCAGGCTTTCGCGGTACTCAACCTTTATGCAGACAGTCCCGGATCGTTCAGTACGGAGGAAGTGAAGCTCCTTGAAGAGTTGGCAGACGATTTGGCGTTTGGCATAACAGTGCTGCGTACGCGCGAGGAGCGCAGGCACTTTGAGAGGGCGCTTCTGGAAAGCGAGGGGCGTTACAGGCTACTGGTGGAAAATATGGATGACGGTCTGGCATCGGTAGACCCAGATGGAATACTGATCTATACCAATCCAAGGCTGAGAGAGATGCTCGGTTATGCGGATGATGAATTAATCGGCTGTTATATTGGTAATTTCATGGGCGCAACAAACAGGAAAATATTGGAAGGGCAGTTATCCGAACGACGGAAAGGAAAGCATGCCTCTTACGAGCTTTCCTGGACGAGGAAAAATGGAAGTAATGTTTCTACCTTGATGACCGCCACGCCGCTATTCAACGTTGACGGCATATTCACAGGAAGCTTCGCAGTAATTAGCGATATCACCGAGCGCAAGAAGGCCGAAGAACAACTGAAAGAGAGTGAAGTGAGATACAGGACTCTCTTTGATAATGCCAATGACGCCATTTTTATATTGAGAGATGATAAGTTTATTGACTGCAATGCGGTTACCCTGAGAATGTTCGGCTGTACCAGAGAACAAATAGTCGGAAGTTATCCCTACGTGTTCTCACCGCCTTTTCAGCCCGACGGCAGGGACTCAACAGAAAAGGCCTTGGAGAAAATAAATAAGGCCATCGCGGGGGAACCACAGTTTTTTGAGTGGAAACATTGTAAGTATGACAGGACCGCTTTTGATGCTGAAGTGAGCCTCAACAGCATCAAGATTGGCGATGAAGTCCTGATCCAGGCCCTTGTCAGAGACATTACTGACCGTAAGCTGACGGAAGAGGCTTTACGGGAAAGTGAGGAAAAATACCGCAGCATTTTTGAAAATGCACTGGAAGGTATTTTCCAGACCACACCGGATGGACGCCTTCTCGATGTCAACCCGTCCTTTGCCAGGATGTATGGCCATGAATCTCCTCAGGAAATGATGAACAGCATTGCCGACATCAAACATCAGCTCTATGCCGATCCTGAAGATCGAGAAAAATTCAAAGAAATCCTTGAAAAGTGGGGCATGGTGGAAGGATTTCAAGTTCAGCATTATAATAAAACCGGAGAAAAGATTTGGGTTTCAATTACCTCGCGCCTGCTGCATGATGAAACAGGCAAGGTTTATTACAGTGGTTTTGTGGAAGATATAACGAAGCGAAAGATTGCAGAGGAGGAAAAAAAACGCCTTGAAGCCCAACTCCGCCAGGCCCAAAAGATGGAGGCCATTGGTACTCTAGCTGGAGGAATAGCCCATGACTTTAATAATATCCTGACGGCTATTATCGGGTATACGGAAATGGCCCTGTACAAAGTTCCAAAAGAAAATCCATTACGACGCGACCTAGAGCAGGTATTAAAGGCCAGCTCTCGCGCAAAAGATCTTGTAAGGCAGGTCCTCGCATTCAGCAGACAGACCGAGTTGGAACGGAAACCCCTGCAGGTAGTCTTTATTGTTGAGGAAACACTCAAGCTATTGCGTTCTTCACTGCCGACTACTATCGAGATTCGCCAGAATATCTCCGTTGGCAATGACAGGGGTATTATTCTGGCTGATTCTACTCAGATACAACAAGTATTGATGAATCTTTGCACCAATGCGGCGCATGCGATGCGGGACAAAGGGGGCGTATTGAGTGTCGGCGTGTCAGAGGTCGATATCAACGCCACTTTTACGCTGCGCCATCCTGACTTGAATCCCGGTCGATACGTGAGACTATCGGTGGACGATACAGGTTATGGTATGCCAACTGCGATTTCTGAACGGATATTTGACCCGTATTTCACCACAAAAGAAGCGGGAGAAGGAACAGGCCTTGGTCTTTCAGTGGTTCAAGGTATAGTTAAAAGCCATGGTGGAGCTATAACTGTTCGCAGTGAAATGGGCAAAGGGACGACTTTCAATGTCTTTTTCCCGGCGATTGAAAGAGGGGTCTCGTCAGACGCGGGAGCTGCTGAATTTCTTTCTATGGGGAATGAGCGTATATTGTTTATAGACGATGAAGAAATTTTGGCTAACCTTGGTAAAGAGATGTTGGAATCTATAGGTTACGATGTAACTACCAGGACCAGCAGCCTCGCTGCACTGGAGACATTCCGGGCAGATCCTTATGTATTCGATCTGGTGATTACCGATACAACAATGCCCGGCATGACGGGTTTGGAGTTGGCAACGGAAATGATGGCTATCCGGTCTGATATACCAATAATCTTATGTACGGGGTTTAGCGAACTGACTAATGAAAAGAAGATTAAGGAGGCAGGGATTCGAGAGCTTGTTATGAAGCCTTATGTATTAATGAATCTCACCAAAACCATCCGGAAGGTGTTAGCTTGAAGCGGAAATGTATTGATATTGAGTACAATTAAAAAAAGTAATGTCTTTGACATGCCTTTTGTTTTGAAAATTTGACTTAATCTAATTTTTAAACTTTCTCCTGCCTTTATATCCATATCTGCTAAGTTAGTATCCACAATTTTTTATGCCTTGACCCTACCTGCACAGTCCGGGTAGAAAGCACGTCAAATCCGTGTAGACCGGGCGTCTCAATGACAATAAATTATCGATAATATCTGACGAAGATTGGAGACATTGATAAATAGGCGAACCAATTTACAGTACGATTCGAATTTGATTGAATCAGCATTGTGGATTACCGGGTAAAAGGATCAATGTAGATGGATTTAGGTGTGAAAAATTTTTTAACCTGCATCCCATGATAAGATGTTTTTGAAGCATGCAGCATGATTCTGAATCACATCCGCAATATCTGCGGCATTTCCCTGCTCAATTAAATTTTTCAGTTCAGCTACACTTTTTTCGTACATCTCAATAAGCTGACGGACATCAGGATTCATCGCTATGATTTCAGTATACAGCCCGGGATTTTGACAAAAGACCTTTTCAATAATCTCTATCTTGGTTTTAAAGACCGGGGTAGTAAACTTCATCAATTCTGAAATGTCCACCCCTGTCCTGCTTAAGACCAGACCCATCATAATTGTGTTAAAATGGTTCAGCCCCTGGACGATGGCCATCATTCGGTCATGTTTTTCCGGTGTTGCTTCCACAACAAGCACGCCATTCCTTTCAAGGATATCCTTCAGCCAGGGAAGCCACTTCTTTACCCTTGCTGGACAGAGAACTACACGCTGTCCCGCCATGGAATCAATCTGAGGACCAAAGAGGGGATGGCATCCGATAACCTCCGACACTGACGATTCCAGCATGGCTTTAACGGGTTCACACTTCAAGGATGTGAGATCCATAAGGAGTGAGTTTTTTGGCATATGAGGGCCAACCTTCTCAATGACCTCACAAGTCACGCCGATGGGGACGCTCACGACAACCACCTGGCAGGCACGGGCCATTTCAGTCACATCCGCTGTCTCCATATTTCTTCCGAACACCCGGACGCCGTACCCTTCTGCTTCAAGGAAGCGGGCAAACCAACTGCCCATGCCGCGGGTACCACCGATGACACCTATCTGAAAGTCACTCATGAGCTGTTGCTTTCTGTCTCAATAAATGATCCGCAAGAATAATACTAACCATCGCCTCACAAACGGTAATGATCCGGGGTATTACCGATACATCATGCCTTCCCTTAATGGACAACTCCACAGGCTTCCCCTGTACATCGATAGTCTGCTGAACCTTCGCAATGGATGAAATAGGCTTGCAGGCTACCCGTATAACGATGTCCTGACCTGTAGTAATACCGGCAAGTATGCCGCCGGCATGATTGGAAAGAAATCCCTCCGGTGTGATGGGGTCATTTGCCTGAGACCCGGTCATTTCAGCAACCTTGAAACCGGCCCCTATTTCTACTCCCTTCACCGTCCCGATACCCATAAGGGCTCCGGCAAGATCGGCATCCATCTTATCAAACACGGGTTCTCCCAGACCCGGAGGGCAGCCCCTGACGATGATCTCGACAATGCCTCCGAGGGAATCGCCGGAGCGCCTCGCTTTCTCCAGCTTTGCTTCCATTTCTTTTGCGGCATCCGGATCGGGACACATCAAAGTACTCCCAGCAATATTTTTATGGGATATCTTTTTAGCTGCATCACCTTTCAGCTTTATGGCTATACCACCCAGTGCCTTTGTATAGGCAATGACCTCCATGCCTTCCTTGGATATGATTTTTCCGGCAATCGCCCCGGCAGCCACACGGGCTGCCGTTTCCCGTCCTGAGGCGCGTCCGCCGCCCCGGTAATCACGGATCCCGTATTTTTTAAAATAGGTATAATCCCCCTGGCCCGGCCTGAAGATGTCTTTAATGTCTTCATAGGCACTGCTGTTGACATCCCTGTTCTCTATGATCAGAGAAATGGGGGTACCGGTTGTCTTGCCCTGAAATGTCCCCGAGAGTATCTTAACGGCATCTTCCTCCTTCCGGGGGGAGCTTGAGGCAATCCTGCCCGGTCTTCTTCTATCCAGTGCCTTCTGAATGTCTTCTGCTATAAGATCAATACCGGAAGGGCACCCTTCCACGATTGCGCCAATGGCCGGACCGTGAGATTCGCCCCAGGTTGTCACTTTGAAGAGGACGCCTATGGAACTTCCTGACATGCTGACTCCTTTTTGCCAAATCTATCAGTTCCTCTTAGAAATTGACAGATACTATCGACAATTTCGTCTACATTTTTTTTTGCCGTATCTATAGAATAATCCGCAAGCCGGCTGTACACCGGTATCCGTTTCTTGAGAACATCTTCGGTTTCCTTCATGATGTCTTCCTGTGAAAAAGAAGGCCTCCGTTTGTCGCTGTTAAGGTCGTCCTGAATTCTTTCGACAATTGTATTCACATCGGCATTGAGCCAGATCAGTACTCCATGCTTTTTCAGAATAGCGGCATTGCCTTCGTCCATGACCACTCCGCCGCCTGTCGCAATAACACTTCTATGCAAAACTGCCAGTCCTTGTACAGTCTCCCGCTCTTTCTCACGGAAATATGCCCAGCCGTTTTCCGCAACTATTTCCTTGATCGATCTCCCGGTTGCAGCTTCGATGAGTTCATCAGTATCATAAAACGGCATCTGCAGCTTTTCAGCAAGTCTCTTCCCGACCGCGGATTTGCCTGTCCCACGATATCCAATCAATATAACGTGCACTTAACCCCCGTTCAACCGAAAATGTCCCCCTCCCTTTGTCCCTTCCCTCTCGATGGTGAGGGAGGGTGGGAGTGAAAACATCATCCAATATATAATTTTTTCAGCTCATCCCAGAAACCGGGAAAGGATTTCCGGACACAGAGCCTGTCTTTAATCCTCATCCCCGGCACGGCAAGTCCTGCAATGGCAAAACTCATGGCAATTCGGTGATCGTTATATGTCTCAATATCCGCACCATGCGGTTTCCCCCCGACAACGACAAGTCCGTCATCCTTTTCTTTCGCGATAACGCCGATTCTGTTCAACTCATTTACCACCGCGGCAATGCGATCACTTTCCTTAATCCGCAGATGAGCGACATTTGTGATGGTTGTTTGTCCTTTTCTGAATGCCGCGAGGACAGCCAGCGTCGGCACCATGTCCGGCATGTCCCCCATATCGAAGCTGGCATCTCCTTCATTTAGTGGCCCACCGATAACCTCAACCCATGTCCCGCCGCGCACCACCGAACATCCCAGACTTTCCATTATACCCAGGAGTTTAATGTCCCCTTGTATGCTGTCTGGGTTGATGTTCATAACCCTGACCCGCCCATGGCACAGGACTGCAGCCAAGAAAAAATAGGAAGCGCTGGAGGCGTCTCCCTCGACGATGTATTTCTTTCCTGAATAACGCAGACCGCTTTTTACCAGGAATGTGTTTGTCTTGCTTCTGATGATTTCTGCGCCAAAGTTCTCCATAACATTCAGGGTCATTTCTATATAGGGCTCGGAGACTGTCTTGCCTTCGAGCCTTATCTCTATATCTTCCCTGGCGTAAGGAGCGCCGATGAGGAGAGAAGAGATATACTGACTGCTTTCCACATCCGCAAATGTTACTGAACCTCCACTGATACCATCTGCGTCGATCCGCAGCGGGGGATAGCCCCTGTTATTCTTGCTATGAGATGTAACTCCGATGGTTTTCAGGACATCCAGAAGCGGTTTAACCGGTCTTTCACGAAGACGGCTGCTTCCGTCGAGGGTAAACTCCCCTCTCCCGAGAGAGACCAGTGTCGTAAGGAATCTCAACGCGGTACCATTGTTCCCTAGAAAGACCATCCGTCCGGGATTACGGATTCGTCCCTCTGTTCCCGTGACAATAAAATCGCTGCCGGAGCTAAGAATCTTGGCGCCAAGGACACGCAGCGCCTCCAACAGATACTGCGTGTCCTCCGAAATTAGCACATTGCTGAGGATCGACCTCCCCCTTGCCAGAGACGCGATAACAAGGGCCCTCTGTGTATAGCTCTTGGAACCGGGAACCTTGACCGTTGCATCTAAATGATGAACCGGTTTAATTTCCATACAAAAGACGCTCCCTGACCACCTGTTTCATTAACTTCCTCGGAGGCTCTAACCCTGTCCATAGTTTGATCTGTTCCGCACCCTGATGAACAAACATATCGAGGCCGGAAACGGTAATACAGCCGGCCTTTTCAGCATCCCTCAGCATTTTTGTCTTAAAAGGATTATAGATCACGTCCATGACGCATCGGTAGTTACCCAGGATTGTATCACTAACGGGTGATGCGTCTATCTCCGGCACCATGCCGACAGGTGTTGTATTTATCAGACAGTCTGCTCTGACCTTTCCGATATCCTTGAGAGGATAAAAAGTGCATCCCATCTCTTGCGCCATGTGCCTCCCTCTTCCGACGTTTCTATTGACAATAACAGGGATGCCGCCTTCTCTATAAATGCCAAAAACAGTTGCCCGCGCAGTTCCGCCAGCCCCTAAGATGGCGAACACCTTCCCCTTAATGTCTATAGCCTCTTTAAGGGCCAGAACAAGACCGATCCAGTCGGTATTGAAGCCCTTCAATATGCCCTTATTATTCACGACGGTATTTACGGCACCTATATCTATGGCATCCCGGTCAATCTCATCCAGATGTGCCATTATCGTAACCTTAAAAGGAATTGTTATGCTGACCCCCTGGATGCCCATTCCCCTTATGCCGCTCATGGCAGGAGCCAGATCTCGGATGCAAAAAGGCAAATACCTTCCGTTAATCTTCATCTCAGCAAGCGCAGTATCATGCATAAGCGGCGAAAGGCTCTGCTTCACAGGATTGCCAAAAAGGCCAAAAATCTGGATTTCAGAAGATAAGGATAATTTATTGTCTTCGCCACCGCTGCCGGTGGCAATACTCATGACCTTGTTCATATCATCGACGGTGAGCTGCCCCGGCGCCGACTCACCCCCCCGGCTCAGTGAGGCGAAGCTGAGATAAGAGCCCAGGATGGGGGCCATTATCCTGCTTACCCTTCCCTGCTCTCCCATACAGAAAGCAATAATGTCCTGATTTTTTTTCCGGGCATAGGGAATTAAGCTGAGGGTCGTGAGATTGTCTTCCGGACTGTTAGCGAACGTAACTATTTTAACAATGCTACCGCCAAAATTAGCACAGTTATGGAAAATGTTTTTTAATGACTCGATAGACGGCGTACCTTTGAAATCGTGATGGGAAATAATAACACTCGTCCGATTGCCATGAGCCGCTACCATGGAAAGCACCTCTTTCAATAGCGGCCCCGGCGTATCTGTTTCAATGTCTACATAATCCGCACCAAGAGCGATGGCCTCTTTCAGTAGAGAGATCCTCTGTGCTTCGCTTGAAGGTTCTTCCACCGCGGAAGATTCTTTCCTTCTGTTTGTGACTATGATTTTAACAGGAATTTTGTATGACCTGCAGCTATTAATCAATTTCTTCAAGTCTCCATCCGATATCAAATCCATTCTCAGCTCTAAGACATCGGCGCGCAAAATGCTGCTTTCTATCTGCTGCAAAGCATCTGCCTGTGTTTTTGCCGTGACTGGTATACAGATCATCGTGCCTCCTCGCCTTTTGGATAGGAACCCAGTATCTTTAAAAACGTGGTCTTCGCCTTCATGTCTTCCATGCATTGTTTGATTTCCTTGTCATCTACATGCCCCGCAAAATCAACAAAAAAAAGATACTCCCAAAGCCTTTCCTTTACGGGATAAGATTCAATCTTTGTCAGGTTGATATTTCGTTCTACAAACGGTTCCAACGCATGATACAGGGAACCCGGTATATGGGGCGTCCCGAAGAGGATCGATGTCTTATCACTGCCGGTCATCTTGCTTTCACCTTCCCCGATGACCAGGAACCTTGTTGTGTTCGACGGATTATCTTCAATACCTTCCGAAAGTATATTCAACCCGTATGCAGATGCAGCAAGACGGCTCCCTATGGCGGCGCCTTTTTTATCTTTCTGTACCAGGCGTGCCGCGGCGGCGGTGCTTTCCGCCTCAACAAGAACACACCGGGGGAGATTGGCGCGCAGCCATCCCTGGCATTGGGCCAGTACCTGCGGAATTGAATAGACCCTCGTTATCCCGTCCATCCGCTCTACAGGTGAAAGAAGACAGTGGCTGATCCTGAGAAAAATCTCAGCACGAATCGCGAGCGGAGTCAATATTAATCGATCAAGTGTCAAGTTGATGGAACCCTCAAGGGAGTTTTCCACGGGCACAACCCCCCACTGCAACTTTCCTTTTTCCACCTCATCAAAGACATTAAAAATTGTCGCCTGCGGGATAAAGGTGGTACTCGTGCCGAAATAGGATTGAGCGGCCAGATGGCTGAAGGTCGCCTCAGGCCCCAGAAAGCCCACAGTTACCGGCTTTTGCAGTGCCCGCGACGCTGAAACAATCTCCCTGAAAATGGCCTTCAGGTATTTCTCCGGCAGCATTCCATCATTTACCTTTGCCAGGTTTTTAAAAATTTTGGCTTCCTGCGAGGCGTCATAGACATCCAGCCCATTTTTTGCCTTAATCATGCCTATCTTCAGGGATAATTCAGCCCTCTCATTGAGAAGTTTTACAATCTTCCGATCAGTTGCCATCAGATCACGCCGGAGGCGTTCAAGTCTTGTTAGTGTCATTTTGTCAGGTCCTCCATCGTTTCCCGTAGAATTGCTTCAGGCACGCCCCCGTTGACAAAGGGCATCCCCATCTTTTTAAGCAAGACGAAACGAATCACATCACCTTCTTTTTTCTTGTCTGACTTTAACCTGGAGAGAATTCCATCCGCAGTAATCGTTTGAGGGATGTGGCGGGAAAGCCCCACTTTTTCTATCAGACGCTCAATCCTCTCCCGATCCCCTCCGGGAAGATCATACAATTTCTCCGAGATCCTGACCGCAGCAACCATACCCAGGGAAACGGCAGTACCATGAGAAATTGTATAGCCCGATTCCGCCTCAATGGCATGTCCGATTGTGTGACCAAAGTTGAGGACACGGCGAAGTCCGTTCTCCCTCTCGTCAATCTCGACTATCCCCTTTTTTATCCTGCATGAGTTTTCAACGATCTTTTCAAGAACCGACCTATCCCTCTTTTTGATCGCTGTCATGTTTTCTTCGAGGAAATGAAAGAACGCAGTATCATCGATAATGCCGTATTTTACCACCTCCACAAGGCCGTTATTAAATTCTACATCTGGAAGTGTATCCAGAAATTTTACGTCGATAAACACACTTTTCGGCTGGTAAAATGTCCCTAAGAGATTTTTCCCTTCCGGGAGGTCAATAGCAGTCTTTCCCCCGATACTGCTGTCAACCTGCGCCATAAGCGTAGTCGGGACTTGTATGTAAGGAACTGACCTCATGAACGTGGATGCGATAAAACCCGTCATATCGCCGACAACCCCGCCTCCCAGCGCAAGCAGGGCTGATTTTCTGTCTGCACCCAGCTTCAACAGCTTCTCGACTATGACCAGTGCCGAGCCGATATTTTTCGAATCCTCTCCCGCCGGGAATTCTATCATATCGGCCGGAAGCTTCATTCCCCTGAGCCTTTCCAGAAGTGGCCCTCCATGGAGAGAAGATACGTGAGAATCCGTAATAACGATGTAATGAAGGGCGGGCAGATTTTTTGCAATAATCAACCCGATACGATCAAGAATATCGTACCCTATGCAAATCTCATAGGAGGCGTATATTTTTTTATCGAGATTAACCTTTATCTTTTTCATCGCAGCACCTATTTGGTTTTATGCATGACAATTTCGAGAGCATTGATTTCGTCCATTAACTGGTAGAATTTTTCCGGTTTGAGTGATTGCATTCCATCGGAGACGGCCTTTTCCGGTTCAGGATGAACCTCCACGAGAAGTCCGTCAGCTCCAACCACTATTGCCGCCCTGCTGAGGGGAATGACATATTTCCAGTTACCCGATGCATGGCTGGGATCGACAATGACGGGTAGGTGAGTCAATTCCTTCAAAACAGGGACCGCGCTGATGTCGAGGGTGTTGCGGGTTGCCGTCTCAAAGGTACGGATGCCCCTCTCGCAGAGAATGACCTGATTGTTTCCCGAAGATAGGATGTATTCCGCCGACATGAGAAGCTCCTCAATGGTGGTCATCATCCCGCGTTTCAGAAGGACCGGCTTTTTCGACTGCCCCACCGTTTTAAGAAGAGGAAAGTTCTGGACGTTCCTCGCCCCGATCTGCAGGATATCGGCATAAGCCTCCACCAGATCGACGTCTGCCGGATTGACAACCTCTGTAACAATAGGCAGACCTGTCTTTTCACGGGCCTTCACTAACAGCTTGAGACCTTCCTCCTCCATGCCCTGAAAGCTGTATGGAGATGTCCTCGGCTTGAATGCCCCGCCTCTGAGGACCTGTGCCCCTCCCTTTTTAACGACGTAGGCGCTCTCCAGCATCTGCTCTTCACTCTCAACAGCACATGGACCGGCCATGACTACAAACCGGGGGCCGCCTATCTGCACATCCCCTACGGTAATAACAGTGGTTTCTTCCCTGGATTCCCGGCTGGTCAGCTTGTACGGTTTAAGGATGGGCATGACCTTTTCCACCCCGGATAAAGATTCGGCGAACTTCAAATAGGCCTTACCCCGTTCATCCCCGACAGCGCCTATAATGGTTCGTTCCACTCCCCGGGAAGGATGGGCGTTGTATCCCACTGACTCTATCCACCGGATAACTTTCTCGATCTGCCCTTCTGTTGCCTTTTTTTTCATGACGATAATCACAATTTACCCTCCTCAAAAAAATCAAAAAGGCCATGGCAAATTTTGCTGCCATGGCCTCAAGAAAATAAAAAAGCCATGGGCGGCTTCTTTCGGTCTACCCATGGCTTTTATGTTTCATTTAATCGGTGTCAATTCCTCCTGAGCGATGGGCAGACCAATGGGAAATAATAATAGCTCCAAAAATAAAAAAACTTTACGATCCCACTGCTGTTCATTCTGTCCATCAATAACTTACCTCAGTTCAGGGAATAAAACCATAACTCCGGACCATTGTCAAGAAAAAATTTACGTATTTTCAATATTGCCTATTGCAAAAATTATATCACCGTGTTCTATATAATCATTACGTAATTGATTTTCCTAATGGAAGGGACGATAACATGATAGACAGTATCTGGACAATGATGCTCAGCCTGCGCATTCAGGATATTTTCGACATTGCAATCATTTCTGTCATGATATCCGCACTCTTGATATGGTTCAAGGATAGGGCATCCCGTTTTGTTTTGTTGGGCATCAGCCTCTTAGGCTTTATCTACGTTGTCGCCAAATTTTTCCAACTATATCTTACTACGGTCGTACTCCAGGGGTTTTTTGCCATCCTCCTCTTTGTTCTTGTCGTCATCTTCCAGGAAGACCTCAGGAGATTTTTTGAACGCCTGGCCATCATGGGCATAATCAGAAAAAAATTCCAGAACACCACTCCTTATGGACAAACTGCCGAAATCATTGCCCAGACCGCGGCAAGCCTTGCCCGGAAGCATATTGGCGCCCTGATTGTTATCCAGGGTAACGATCCTCTTGGCAGACACCTGAGCGGGGGGACCGAGTTGAATGGCCTTCTAAGCGAACCACTCCTTGAAAGTATTTTCGATCCTCATTCCATCGGGCACGACGGCGCCGTTGTCGTTGACGGGAATACGGTAGTCCGTTTCGGGTGTCATCTGCCGCTATCGCAGAATATCAACCGGTACGGTTTCTGGGGTCTCCGCCATACGGCAGCCCTTGGCCTTTCCGAACGTTCTGATGCCATCTGCATTGTTGTTTCCGAGGAACGGGGGACTATCTCAATCGCCCAGGGGGAACAACTCAAAGAGCTGGCAAGCGCGTCGGCCCTCAAAGGTATTTTGGAATCCTTCTACAACAGCAAAGCGCCCGTGAAAAAGCCAGGACCAATTTCGCTGTGGCTGAAGGAAAACACAAAAGAGAAGGTCATCGCCATTCTTCTTGCCTGCATCCTCTGGATGATTTTCGGATACCAGAGAGAATCTATACAGAAGGATTTTACCGTACCTGTTGAATACCTTAATGTACCTGCGGCATGGGTCATAGAGGAGCCCAAAATTACGGATGCTAAGGTTATGATGGCCGGTCCCTCACAGGCATTTCAACTTCTGAACGCGGACACACTCAAGATATCCCTGAATCTGTCGCAGCTTCAAGAGGGAAGACAGGAAATCATGCTTACGAAAGAAATGATAAATACCCCATCGAACTTAACCGTCGTGGGAATCAAGCCCAGCCGGATTACGGTCAATGCGTCACGGTTTATCCGTGTTACCGTTCCCATCGAGATTGTAACTGAAAATGCACCAGCCCCCGAAGTTACTATCCAAAAAATAACAGTAACCCCCTCATCCGTCAGGGTTCTTATACCCAACAAGTTGTATCGAGACAAAATGAAGATACAGACAGCACCGATTGACTTGAGGCAGATAACTTCAACTACAACACTGTCGCCAAAGCTCAGTGTACCCCCGGATGTTCACTTCGAAGGCGGAAGGGAGCCTGCCGTAAAAGTAATAGTCAAGGCAAAAAAGTAAATCGAAATACCGGGTCTGCTTAAAACCGGATCCGGACATGATCGAATTAAAACAAAAGAGCAATAGCGGGGTTGGTGAAAAACCTCCTTCTATGGGGACTGTTCAAAAATGATTAGGTGCAAGGCGCTCAAAAACCGAATCGCAAGGCGTATATAGAAATACGTTGCGCGGTTCGGTTTGCAGAGCAACGCGGCAGACGCCGTCCCCGCGCAGGCGGGGATCAGTGTTTTGTAAAGCCTTCGGCTTTTTCCGGTACGGAATATATTATTCATGATTGCGCTTCCCTGGTGGGAATGCGCCCCCGGTCAACAGTCCCAACAGCCTGTTATTACTTGCCGGACATCTTATCAAGCTGTTGACGTCCCCGTGCAGTTAAGACCATCTGAAGCTTCTTCGCACCGCTGAGCTCCTGTGCAATTGAACCTTTGGCCAAAAGCAGAGAAAGGGTCTCATCAAAATCTTTTTGCGGCATCCTTGTGTATCTCAGAAGATCCGCCAACGTCATTTTTGCGTTCTCCACACCAGCGAGCGCCTGCAGGATCTTTAACTGATCATCAGATGCTTTAACTTTTTCGCTGTCAGAAACGGGAATTGCCATATCTACACTTTCTTTCTTCCTGACGGGCTGTTCTTCAATTTGCTGTTCTTCAGTTTGCTGAACTTTAGTTTGACAAACTTGCTGATAATACTGCTCTTCACGTTTTAATCGACTTCCGTAGATTCTCTCCAGGACTATGGTAGAAAAAAGCGCGACAAAGATGCACAAACCGCCTAAGATAAAAAGCCTGAGCGGTTTCACCTGTGCGGCATCGAGCAAATCGCTTGAGAACATGTTCAATATCAACGGGACCGTCATCGCCATGACAATGCCCGTCAAGGTATGCTTGAAAAGCATGCCCAAGAACGACTGATCCTCTCTCCAGCTTAGAAGGGCGCTTACCATTCCGCCCAATGCTCCCGACACGACCATGATGTCGATGAGGAGTATCATGTAATTAATTGGCGTGAACTCTAACATTTATCTCTCTTCTTTATTAAAACTTCAAGACCTCGAATGATTCCTTTTTGTGCCTTATCATAAATCTTGCCCAGATCCCCGGCACTCATCTTAATTTTTTCAGTATATGCCGAACCGAGAATAAATACACATTATAATGTGCTTCTTATTAATATATTCGACAAATTTAGTTAAAGCTTTAACCAAAACTTTCAATTAATGCCGTATTTTAAAATTCTTTTATCCAGGGTTACAAGTGCATTCTTTTTGCATAGGCTTCAAGGAAGCTATGACATTACATTGCCAAATTGTATTGACATGCAGGACAGCCTTCCATATAATTTCCGCACCTTAGAGGAAGTGCTCATCAAAGACATGCACAAGGAACGGGTCGTCATTACCGGACTGGGAACGATTAATGCGCTGGCGAAAAATACAGTTGACTTTGCTCATGCCCTGCAAGAGGGCATTTGCGGCATCGGGCCCGTGACCCTGTTCGACACTGCAGATTATCGAACACATTGCGGGGCGGAGATCAAAGATTTCGCACCACAAGATATGATTCCACCCCGGTTTTCCTTGAAGCGGATGTCCAGAGCCGATTTAATGGCCTTTGCGGCGACCATCGAAGCGCTGACCGATGCGCGTCTCTTTCCGCTTCCCGATGCCCTCTGTGAAGATACAGGCGTAGTACTCGGCGCAGGTTCCGGGGGCAAACTGGAGGGAGAAGATTTTTACCTCAACTACCTCCGGCGGCATGGACGACATGCACGGTTTTCCAGGCTTGCCAGTGTCTGCCCCGCGGCCTCAGCAGATCACATCACTGAACATCTTGGCCTAAGGGGACCGAAGACCACCTTCATGACGGCCTGTTCGTCCGGGGCTACGGCCGTCGGATTTGCCCGCGATCTGATCGAAAGGCAAGCAGCTACTGTCATGATTGCAGGCGGCGTAGAGCCGCTTTGCAGAACCACTTATGCCTCATTTAACGCCCTCCAGGCGGTTGATCCCGAATACTGCAAGCCTTTTGACAGAAACCGACAGGGTCTTTCCCTGGGCGAGGCCTCAGCGATCATTATCCTGGAATCATTGACTCATGCGAAAAAGAGAGGAGCAATAATCTATGGCGAAGTGCTGGGATACGGTATTACCTGCGATGCCTATCACATGACAGCCCCGGATGTTAACGCCTCCGGCGCCGTTCGGTGCATGGAGGCGGCGTTGACGGACGCGGGCATTTCCGCTAACGCCGTCGATTATATCAACGCCCATGGGACCGGCACACCCGCCAACGATTCCATGGAAACCAAGGCACTGAAACAGGTCTTCGGAAAGGATGCCTACAGCATACCGATCAGTTCGACCAAATCCATGACAGGGCATACACTGGGAGCGTCCGGCTCACTGGAGGCAATTGCATCCCTACTTGCAATAAGTAAAGGTTTCATCCCTCCCACTATTAATCATCGCGAGCCTGACCCGGAATGCGACCTCGATTATGTAACCACGGGCACCCGGCCGGTATCACCTGATATAGTTCTCTCCAATTCCTTCGCTTTCGGCGGAAATAATACGACATTGATCCTGGGACGATATACAGAAAAGGGAATAATACATGAATAGGCGTGTCGCTGTCACTGGGATTGGAGTGGTAACACCACTTGGAGTGGGGAAAGAATCCTTTGCACAGGCCATTTTCCGGGGTGACTCCGGCATTGCAGAGATCGCCGCTTTCGATACATCCCGCTTTGCCTCCCATCTGGGGGCGGAGATCAGAGATTTTTCGGCGCGTGATTTCATCTCTCTGAAGAATTTACGCAGGATGGACCGGTTGTCACAGATGGCTGTCGCATCGGCGCGGATGGCACTGAATGACGCAGGAATCTCCGTTAATACTGCGAACCGGGATCGCATCGGTACCATCCTGGGGACAGCCTTCGGACCGACGGATGTCAAGGTTCATTGTCTAAACATCCTCTTTACCGAAGGACCGGGTATGATCAATCCGATCCTGGTCCCTAATTCCATCATGAATGCACCGGCCAGCCATGCTGCTATCGAACTGGGGTTCAAAGGCGTGAATACCACGGTCAATCATCAGGCCGCTTCCGGAGAGACAGCGATTTTGTACGCGGCCATGGAGATTGAGCGGGGCGCCGCAGATATAGTCCTAGCGGGAGGGGCCGATATTCTCTCGGAGTTCTTCTTTGAAACGCTGGTCAGGTTCAGGGCGGTTTCCCCGGTTGACGGTAAAAAAGAATCCTCTCGTCCTTTTGACATCGGGCGGAACGGTCCTGTTGTCGGAGAAGGATGCGGGATCGTCTGCCTGGAGCTCCTGGAGCTTGCGGAAGAAAGAGGCAGAAAACCCTATTGTGAGATCACAGGATGGGGAATGTCTTCTTCGCCTGCCAGCCCAACTGACTGGCCCAATGATGCGACAGGGATGAGTCTTGCCATGACCCGCGCGTTAAAATCTGCCAATCTGACGCCAGGTTACGTTGACATGATCCAGGCAGTAGGAAACGGCGGAAAAAATCCCGACGGCATCGAAGCCGATGCTTATCTTCACCTTTTTGGATCTGAAAACAAAACACCCGCCGTGTCTTCAGTCAAAGGCGCCCTCGGCGAAAGTTTTTCTTCAGGAGGTATCCGGGCGGCCGCTCTGGCATTATCAATAAGTAAGGGGATAGTCCCACCTACTCTGGGGCTTAAAAATCCCATCGCGCCTCTTTCTTTTGTAACCGGTAAGGCCAGGAATATGGACATCCGCAATGGTCTTGTCAATGCCGTCTCATATGGAGGAACGAACGTGTCAATAATCATGCGCAAGATCACGGCTTCGTAAATAACGTCTTCTAAAATAAATCTTGCAGGAGGTTATATGAATATCGGTGAGTGGATTTCCAAACGAGCGCTCCTCCACCCGGAAAAGCTTTTTTTAAAGGAAGAGGACGGCCGGGAATTCAATAATGAAGAGTTTGACAGGCGCGTAAATCGCATGGCCCATGCCCTCAGTGAGTTGGGAATTGTCAAAGGTGAGCGGGTGGCAGTCCTGATGCTCAATTCCAGCGAGTTCCTGGAGATATTTTTTGCCTGCGGTAAAACAGGCGCGATCATGGTTCCCGTCAACTTCCGTCTCGCCGTACCGGAGCTGCTCTACATCCTCGGCGACTGCAACCCGCGGGTGCTGATCTATTCAACGGATTTTGCCGATAAGATCCGTGTGATTAAGGCTGCAGGTCTTCGCATCTCCCGTTATTTCCGGCACAGCGGAAATAACCTTCCCGATGATCCTTTAATAACAGATTTCGTCTCAAATTTTCCCGTAACCGAACCGGTGCCTGCGAGGGAGGTCACTCTGGATGATCCGCTTTTCATCATGTATACCTCAGGTACAACCGGCGACCCCAAAGGCGCCATGCTGTCGCACGGGAATATCCTGTTCGGAGCTATCCATTCCCTCATAGGATACGGCGTTGATAAGACATACAAGTCGCTCGTTGTTGCGCCGCTGTTCCACATCGGGGCGCTGGCTGCCTCGGCAACGCCTGTAATATACGCCGGCGGTTCCCTTATTTTAAGGAGCTTTTACAATGCATCGGAGGCTATCAAATTAATCGTTCAGGAAAAAATCAACTATATGTTCACCGTACCGGTCATGTTCCAATTGATGACAAAATCTGAAGAATGGGATAATGCCGATTTCTCGCATGTTCATTTTTTCATATCCGGCGGCGCCCCTATCCCGATTCCGGTCATTCGCAAGTATCAGGAGGATAAGGCTGTCGGTTTCGTACAGGGATATGGATTGACAGAGACGGGACGCCTGACCTCGCTTGATCTGGAGGATTCCATGCGGAAAGCGGGCTCCGTTGGCAAGGAGGTCTTTCACATTCAGCTGCGCATCGTCGATCAGCATGACATGGATGTTACTGCCGGAGAAGTAGGTGAAATCGTCGTCCGGGGTCCCAATGTTTTTATCTGCTATTGGAACAAACCACAGGAGACGGCAGAGGCTATGCGGGGCGGCTGGTTCCATACCGGTGATATGGGCAGGCGTGATGAAGAAGGCTTTATCTACGTTATCGGCAGAAAGCAGGAACTGATCATCAGTTCAGGAGAAAACATTTATCCGGCCGAGGTTGAAAGGGCTATTCAGACGCTCCCCCAGGTCAGGGAAGCCGCTGCCGTGGCCATGCCTGATCCCGCCCGGGGAGAGGTTGTGGCTGCCTTTGTTATACTGCATGAAGCACAGTTCTTAACGGAAGAGGAGCTGATCAATGCCCTTCAGGGACAGATTGCCAGTTTCAAGATACCGAAGAGGGTCTTTTTTGTGAATGACTTCCCCCGCAATACCACAGGCAAGATTCTGGTAAAGGAGTTAAAAAAACAACTGGCAAAAGGGTAAATTTAACTCAATCGCATGTAGGTACAGGGGACTTCACATAACGACTGCCGGTCCATATAAGGACGACGGCGAAGATGAATCTCAGTATATTCTCAGGCAGGAAATGGGCACATGATCCGCCGGCATACGTTCCTAAAATTATGCCCGGGACGATACCTTTCAAGAGATTTTCTTCCACGTTTCCCAGGCGCCAGTGAGTAAAAGCGCCGACAGCCGCTAGGGGTACCATGGCCAGCAGAGAACTGCCCTGAGCTGTATACTGGTCAAATCCAGCCAGGAGCACCATACCACCGATCATAAGGGGACCTCCCCCGACTCCCATTATTCCTGAAACAAATCCCGTCGCCGCTCCCGTAATGAGTAGAATCAGTATCTCCGACAGGCTCATATATGAATGGGAAAAAGACGGAAAATACGGTTTCAGCAAAAGAAAAAAGGAAACAAAGATCAAAAATACACCGAAGATCCGTTTCAGTTTTAGTTCCGGCACTTCACAGCAGTATTTAGCACCCACTCTGGCAGGCCAAAGTGCGGCAGCGGATACAATAATTGCGGCCCATAGGTCCAAGGCATCAAACGAGGCATAGGTGACGGCGCCAACGATTCCCGTGAATGTTACGGCGACAAGGCTTGTACCATGGGCCTTGTGCTGCCCTATACCCTTCAAACTGACCATTAGAGGAATCATGAGGACGCCTCCGCCAAGGCCAACCAAACCTCCAACGACTCCGGCAATCAACCCGATTAAAAAATTCATTTTTTATCGACCTTAGCGTTTATATTAAACTGATGGCACATGAATAGCACTATGTATAGTTTATGCATAGTTAAAAAACATTACAACATTGATGACTTTTTCTAAAGTACAAACTAAAAATCGCCGATAAACACTTCAAGACCAAACAATTACGTTAATTCCATTATTTATATTTGCTTTCATTGGATGTGATTTAGGAAGGAGGCTTACTAAAATGGATATTTATCCTCCTTTCTTTTTTTCAATATCAGTGATATATCCTTAATGCCTTTAGGGAGAGCAAATAGAGAAAGAAAAAGCAAAATAAATGTAACAGCAGGATAAAATTGAAAGAAGAATCCAAGAGCGATGAAGCCGGAAATTTGAGGAAAGAGAATTCACCCCGAATTCTTGTCGTCGATGATGCTCCGGAGATGCTGACATTTTTAACGGATATTCTGACCAGTCACAACTATCAGGTAAGCCCCTTCTCCAATGGTCATGCAGCACTGAAATCGGCGACAGTCGACGTGCCGGACCTGATCCTGCTGGATATAATAATGCCGGATATGGACGGCTTTGAGGTTTGTCATCATCTGAAATCCGACGAACGAAGCCGTATGATCCCGGTGATCTTCATCAGCGGTCTTGAAGAGGTCTTCGATAAAGTCAAAGGTTTTGAAGCAGGGGGAGTTGACTACATCACTAAACCTTTTCAGCTAGCAGAGGTTTTAGCCCGGGTTGAAACGCATTTGGCTATACGTCGCTTGCAAAAACAACTGGAAGGACAAAACATTCGACTCCAGGAGGAAATCACCGAGCGTGAGCGGGTCGAAGATGATTTAAGAAAATACAAAGCCCACCTGGAAGAGATCGTTGCCCAGCGCACCGCGGAACTTCAACATGTAAACAAAGATCTTCAACAGGAAATCATTGAACGAGGAAAACTGGAAGAAGCATTGCAGCATGCTAATTACAAGCTTCATGCCATGGTTTATGAATACGGTCTGCGCAATCAAAGGATGTCTTTCTTTAATCAAATGTCAGAAAAACTTCAGGCCTGCATCTCGCTTGAAGAAACATATCCTGTCATCAGCCAGTTCATTCAGAAATTATTTCTCTCTGCGACAGGAGCCTTGTATATGTTAAACTCCTCCAGTAATGAACTCGAAGCCACCACATACTGGGGAAAATCGCTTTCAGGTGAAAAAAAGTTTTCCCTGGAAGATTGCCGGGCTCTGCGGGAAAGAAAGATGCATATTACGATTGATTCTAGACCGGATACATGCTGTCGGCATCTATCCGATGTCCAAGGAAGAAGCAGTATCTGTGTCCCCCTGTTATCTCAAGGTGAAACTATGGGAATGCTGCATATACAGCAGCGTACTTCTCATGGATCAAAATCCGCCAAAACGGTATTTGATGAATCCTCTGAAGGAATAAATGAGGAAATGCAGCAATTAGCTATCACTGTGGCCGACTATCTTGCCCTGTCGCTGGCAAACATAAAACTGAGAGATAAACTGAAACAACAGGCCATCCGTGATCCTCTTACTGGTCTTTTTAATCGCCGTTACATGGAGGAAACCCTTAGTCGTGAGATAAGGCGAGCTGAGCGTTACAGAACCCCCCTCGGAATTATTATGGTTGATCTTGATCACTTCCGACGATTCAACAATACTTTTGGGCATGACGCGGGGGATGTGGTGCTGCAAGACATGGGGAAATTCCTGCAAAATAATGTTCGTATGGAAGATGTGGCTTGCCGGTATGGTGGGGAAGAGTTTACCCTGATAATGCCTGGGGCATCTCTGGATGTCACTGAGAAGCGAGCCGAGACATTACGACAAAAAGTTCAGGATTTAAAAATTTACTATAACAATAAATTGCTTGATAGTATCACGCTTTCTCTGGGAGTAGCTGTCTTTCCCGAGCATGGTTCAACTGGGGAGGAAGTTATTCAGGCGGCTGATGTCGCCCTATACAGGGCAAAGCATGAGGGACGTAATCGGGTAGCGGTAGCAAACAATGGAAAGCACGCACCTACCATGCAGATTCCCACGTCCAAAACTTAACTATACTTCAAGTGCAAAGTTGCTCCTTCTCCTTGACACACAGGATTATCTTACCTTATACTAGTCCCATCGGGAAATTATCTTTTTAAAAAACACAATACCAACTTGTGTTCAAAAAGCTGCATAATAACACTTAGTCATCGAGAAGGAACTGAAACAATTTCAATTTGAATTGATACATTGCTTCACTCCTCATAATAACATTGCGGCAATTTGAATGATCGGCAACTATAATTTTTCCTTTGAGCACAATTTTCGTCAGGAAATAACTGCCACCGAGGTGAAGAGATGACACAAAATGAAGATAAGAACACAGCAATTGAAGGATTAAGAATCGGAAGAACTGTAAAAGAATTCCGTCATAAAAAGCACATCACCCTTCAGGACCTGGCAGCCAGAACCGGTATCCCCAAGTCCGTTTTAGCCGAGATTGAAAATGGCGATGTGGTACCCCCTGTAGCCACACTCCTTAAACTGGCGAAGGCATTCAATGTGGGCATGGCCTCTTTCTTTGAGGAGGAAGCGCCCGGCATGAAAATATCCGTCACCCGGAGCGGAGAAAGAATCAGAATTAAGCGGCGGCCGCATCACCATGAAGGAGAAGTAGATTACATCTATGAATCTCTTGAGACGCATAAAGCCGACAAACACATGGAACCGCTCCTGGTCGAATTTCAGCCTTTAGACACGGGTGACATGGTTTTTACAAATCATGAAGGGGAAGAATTCATCTTTGTCCTTGAAGGAAGACTTGAATTCCGCACCGACGACCGCATGGAAATACTCGAATCTGGTGACACACTTTACTTTGAATCGGACATAAATCACGCTTTTCGATCTCTGGACGAAAAACCTGCAAGAGCAATTGCGGTAGTCTGGAACAAGGTATAAAAAGGGCGGGCGGTTGATCATGCTAGAAATTCGCTTTCATGGGCGTGGTGGTCAGGGGACAGTGGTGGCGACAATCCTGCTTGCCAAGGCATTTTTTCGGGCCGGGTACCAGGTTCAAAGCTTTCCTTTCTTCGGTGTCGAGAGACGCGGGGCCCCTGTAGAAGCCTACGTCCGTCTCAACAAAGAAAGGATTCTCCTCAGGACAAATGTATATTATCCGGATCATGTTGTGGTCCAGGACCAGACCCTTCTTCATGGTATCAATGTCACAAGGGGACTCAAGCCCGGCGGCTGGATTCTGATTAACAGCTCTGCCGCCCCTGCCGACAGAACACCTTTTATCGGCTACCGGCTGGCCTTCGTGGATGCGAACCGGATTGCCTTAAGACACCAACTGGGGACGCGGACACACCCCATTGTCAATACGGCCATGATAGGGGCTTTGGCTCGCGTGATAGACATGCCTCCGCTGGATGCCATTCGCGAGGTTATCCGGGAAGAGGTCCCCGACACCTCAGAGATAAATATATCGGCTGCGGAAGATGCTTACAGAGAGGTGCAACTTCCGGGACTAATCGAGCCGGTTGTAAAGGAATGAATTATGATTGAGGCGGAGAACACGATTCCTCTATTGGTACCTTGCTCCTCCATGTCCACGGAAAGCAACAAGACCGGTTCATGGCGTTTTCTCCGGCCCCTGTATGATGAAAAGACATCCCCGTGCAGTGCGGCCTGCCCGGCAGGTGAAGACATCGCCAGGATCGAGATGCTGATTGCCCAGGGAATGTTCAAGGAGGCGTGGGAAACAATTCTCAGGGAAAATCCTTTTCCGGCCGTATGCGGGCGGATTTGCCCGCACCCTTGCGAGGGGCTGTGCAATCGCAGAGAGTTTGACGAAGCCATAGCCATCCATACGATTGAGCGGTTTCTTGCAGAAACGGCAAGCCGTTATGAACTGAAACCTTCCCTGCCGCGGCTTGTTGCCAAAAAAGAAAAGATAGCAGTGGTGGGAGCAGGACCGGCGGGTATTGCCGCCGCTTATTTTCTTCTCCAGTTGGGATATTACTGTGATGTTTTCGAAGCCATGCCGGAGGCGGGCGGACTTATGCGCTGGGGAATTCCACTTTACCGTCTTCCCCTTCCCGCCCTGAGAAATGAAATCGCCCAGATCGAATCTCAGGGTGTCCGCATTCACACAGGACAACGAATTGACAAAAAATTCCTGCAGGATGCCAGAAGCCGGTACAATGCCGTCTTCATCGGCTGTGGACACCCCCGAACTGCACAGATCGGTATTCCAGGCGAGGGGATAAGCGCCGTAGAAAATGGACTGGAATTCCTGGAGCGGATTCGACGCGGCGAATCGATTTCACTAAGTGGTCTGTCGGCCGTCATCGGTGGGGGGAATACGGCAATCGACGTGGCGAGGAGTATCGTCCGCCTTGGCGGCAAGGCCTTGATTTTGTATAGGCGCCGGCGCCGTGATATGCCCGCCTTTGAGGAAGAAGTTCAGATGGCTCTTGAAGAGGGTGTGGGACTCAGAGAGGTTGTTGCTCCGGTAAAGATCATAGAGGATGGCGGGCAATGTATTTTGACATTACAGGAGATGAAAATCTCCGGTGAAGACAGCCGCGGCAAGGCGAATATCCTTCCGGATGAAGGAAAAACCAGTGAACTTCGTGTCCAGCATGTTTACAAGGCAACCGGTGCTGAACCTGCCGAAGACTGGCTTAATCCGACTGAAAAACCGGGGACATCCCTGGCGCTGACGAATGCCCTCCTTGTCCGTCCCGATAAGGGGCCAGTCCTGGTTTTCGGGGGGGATATGATAAATGAGACAAAGAGCGTCGCGCATGCAGTGGCTTCCGGGAAACAGGCAGCAATGGCACTGGATGTTTTCTTTCAAGACGGTATCGAGGCTGTTGTGCCGAAACTGCGGGCATGCCTGGTGGGACAGGGGCCGTCACTTTCCATGGAAGTGTACATGGGAGGAGACCGCCGCTCAAGAAATCCTCACATTGTCTGCTATGAGGAAATCAATACAGATCATTTCCAGTTCCAGCCGAGGATTACGCAGCCGCGCCTCCTGAGAGAAGAGCGTCTCAGATCCTTTGAGGAGATCGACCTTAAAATTTCCGCCAATCTGGCCATCCGTGAAGCCGATCGCTGCTTCAACTGCGGGATTTGCAACCGGTGCGACAACTGCTACATGTTTTGCCCGGATATTGCGGTGATCCGTGAAAAGGACGGTCAGGAAAGGTGCATCGATTATGACTACTGCAAGGGGTGCGGGCTCTGCGTTGTTGAATGCCCGCGCAACGCTATGACCCTTAAGGAGGAAGAGCTATGAAACGGGTCATTGAAGGAAGCCATGCCGTTGCCGAAGCGGTCCGTCTGGCAGGGGTTCAGGTGATTTCCGCATATCCCATCACACCCCAGACCCATATCGTGGAAATTCTCTCCGAATACTGTGCCAGCGGAACCATGAACGCCCGTTTCCTTCGTGTTGAGAGCGAACATTCTGCCCTGGCCGCGCTGATCGGGGCGCAGAGCTGCGGGGTGCGGACATTTACCGCCACCGCATCACAGGGCCTTGCCCTAATGCATGAACTCCTGCACTGGACCTCTGGTGCGCGACTGCCGATCGTCATGGCCGAAGTGAACCGTGCGCTTGCGCCCGGATGGAACATCTGGACCGATCAGACCGACAGCCTTGCCCAGCGCGACACCGGCTGGATACAGATGTATTGTGAAGACGGCCAGGAGGTTTTGGATTCAATGCTCCAGGCGTATCGTCTCGCGGAGCGTGTATACCTGCCCGTGATGGTGGTACTCGATGCCTTCTACCTTTCCCACACCTATGAGTCCGTCGATGTACCTACCCAGGAAGAGGTTGACCGTTTTCTTCCCCGGTATCAGCCGCGATTCCAGCTGGATACGGAAAACCCCTGCGCCTTCGGCCAGCTTGTACCGCCCGGCGCCTATATGAAAATGCGTTACGACATCGCCGGGGCCATGGAGGAGTCTCAGAATTTCCTTGACGGGATTCAGGAGGAATTTTACGGGATCTTCCAGCGCCGCTACGATCCCGTGGAGGCCATTTGCTGCGAAGATGCAGAAATCATCTTTATAACCTCCGGCACGGTCACCAGTACGTGCCGTCTTGTGATTCAAAATCTACGGGCTAAGGGAGAGAAGGTCGGCATCCTTAAGATGAAGTTATTCCGCCCTTTCCCTGTAGCTATGGTTCGTGAGGCCTCATCACGCGCAAAAAAAATAGCCGTCATCGACCGGAACTTTTCTTTCGGAGCGAGCGGCATCTTTGCCCAGGAGGTGCGTGCCGCGTTATGCAATGTTCCCGAACATCCCCCCGTGTTCGGCTACATAGCCGGGATCGGCGGCCTCGATGTTACGGTGGAGCTGCTGGAGGAAATATACTGGAAAACCAAAAATACCGCATTCCCTGAGAAGGAAAGCGTATGGATGGGAATTTAGGTGTTATTACGACCACCCCAACCCCCGCCAGCGGGGGACATCAGGAATAACTCCTTTCCTTGCCGGTGGAATGGTCCTAAAAAAGTTCAAACTCCAATCCTTCTTTTGCAAAAGGGGATTTAAAGGACATAATATAGCAAGAGGTTAATCATGCAATTAGATACACCCGATCAGGAATATATGTACTCGGGTCATGTTGGCTGTCCCGGATGCGGTGCCGCGATTGCCATGCGGTTCATGCTTAAGGCCGTGGGGGAAAAGACCATTGTAGTGCTTCCCGCGTGCTGCTGGTCCATTATCGCCGGACCCTACCCGCAGTCAACCCTGAAGGTTCCGGTCATTCATTCCGCCTTTGAGACCGGCGGGGCGGTTGCCAGTGGCGTCCGCGCCGCCCTTGATATGAAGGGTGATACAGAAACGACTGTCGTAACCTGGGCGGGCGACGGTGGCACATTCGATATCGGCTTTCAGGCCTTAAGCGGGGCTGTGGAGCGGAATGAGGATTTTATCTATGTGTGCTATGACAACGAAGCATACATGAATACAGGCGTGCAGCGCAGCTCATCAACCCCATATGGCGCCTGGACCACGACGACACCCGGCCAGGAATGGAAGAAGATGCGAAAAAAGAATATTGTCGAGGCCCTCGTCGCACACCGCATCCCTTATGCCGCCACAGCAAATATAGCTTACCCTGAAGATCTGGTCCGGAAAGTTCAGAAAGCGAAGGGGATGAAGGGTTCCAGATTCATCCATATCTTTGCGAGCTGTCCGACTGGCTGGCGCATCCCGTCTGAGATGTCCGTCAAGATCGCCCGTATGGCCGTGCAGACAAATATCTTCCCGCTCTATGAGGTGGAAGATGGTTTCAAATATACCATCAATTACAAACCCAAAGAATATCTGGTGAGGGAGTATTTTAAACTTCAGGGGCGGTTCCGGCACCTTTCCGACAAGGACCTGGATCAGATCCAGGAAATGGTCAACGAAGACTGGGAACTGCTGCTGCGCAAAGCGGGAGAACGTGCCTGACGCTTAAGATGAGCCTTTGTCAGATATCCTGGCCTGCAAAATCAGTCAGATCCTTTTCTCTCAGGATGGATCTTTTCCATATGTTGATAACGGGCAGTATATAAGGCAGAAGCCTCATCGAGTAGTAGGAAGGAAGTAGAGGCAGACCAATAAGGTCGCCAAAAACGACAAGCATGAAAAGATTATTGATACGCCCTTTCTCTTTTTTCAGTTCCAAGTCCATTTCATGAATGGTCAATCCGTAAAGGACTTCATTCAAAGTCTTTCTAACATCATCCAACTTCTTGAGGTAATAAGAAATCAAGTCGTCGTTCACTGAAATTTCTCCTTATTGCATTTGAGATTCCCCGGACGTTAGATATTTAACAGAAAGGACAGGAAATATCAATCCTGCTGCCTGTGTGCACGATGCAATGCCAATCTGGTAATTAAATGGTGTTGACATGCAAGACTTCATCACCTATACTTTTCATACTCAAATACTCTCATCCAACAAATAGACTGTCGGACCGGATTGCCGGGAAGAATCACCTATCCTGGGACTTTATGCATATTACGGAGATGTTCCTGATATGAACTACCCTTGGCAGACAGACTGGAAAGACTATTATAAGGTACTGCAGGTTATCCCGGAAGCGGAGCCTGAAGTCATAGACGGTGCCTATAAAAGACTTGTAACCAAATATCATCCCGACAATAAGAAAACGGGTAATGCAAAAAAGTTCCGATTGATTCATGAGGCCCATGAGATCCTGGCTGATCCCGTTAAGAAAAAGGAATATGATAACGCGTACCGAAACCGCTTCAAAGGCGGAGATCGGCACCAGATTATTGCAGCAGGTGATAAAAGGGATAAAGATCACGGCCCCATAGTGACGCCCACTTTTCAAAAAAAATCAGATGTGCAAGATACGCAATCATCAAAAACATTCTGTAATGATAGCTCCTGTACAGGGGTGATAGACGAAAACGGTTTTTGTTCGGAATGTAAAAAAGCATATATACAGGAAGCACAGAGAGAAATGAAAGAACGGCCTGATAAGCGAATTATTGATGAAGATATTTAGTATAGTGATACTCGTATATGAATATTAACCGGAAAGGGAACTGATGTATGTCTACTATGGAATTAACGAAAGAAGGGGCTGTTTATATCCTGACCCTGATGAACGGCACCGATGCAAATACCATCACGGAAGATGTGATCGGTGAATATCACGACGTTTTGGATGAACTTGAAGCCTCTGCAGAAAACGCCGCCCTGGTCATGACAAGTAATGACCAGAAATTCTGGTGCAACGGCGTCAATTTGGATTGGATTGTCAAGCAGCCGCACGATTACTTTCCGAAATTTGTGCAGCTCCTTGATGAATTATATTTAAGATTCGCCCTGCTCCCTATGCCTGCGGTAGGTTGCCTTACGGGACATACCTATGCAGGGGGAGCCGTTCTCGCCACGACACTGGACTTCCGTATCATGAGAAAGGATAAGGGCTTCTTCTGTTTTCCCGAAGTGGACATCAAGATTCCATTCAGCCCGGTCATGTATGAGATACTCCGGTTGCTGCCCGACCACCATGCCCTCAACGAACTACTGCTTACCGGAAGACGGATAGGCGGCACAGATGCATTGGAAATGAAGATTGTCTCGGCAGTATATCCTCAGGAAACGCTTTTTAAAAAGGCAATGGAACTGGCAATATCTCTGGCCAAGAAAGACCGCAAAACATATGCCAATATTAAACGCGGACTGCGGCAGAATTTGGTGAGATTCACCCTTTGAGAAACGGCTGACGCGTTAAAAAATGGATTCCCGTTCCCTGTCCAGGTCGAGGACAGGCATCAAGGGAAACAATTATGCTCCATGGCGCACCACAAATGTCTGAAAAACTTCGATCCCATTAGTCTCCCTTTTATAAAGGGAGATTTAGAGGAATTTTGCTGATGTAGAACCACCCCCAACCCCCGCCAGCGGGGGACAGCCCCCGCCCCCCTTTAGAAAAGGGGGTGTGCAAATGTATTTTTCAGAGTAATACAAAATATGCACATTTTGAGTCGTTACGAAACCGAAGTCGTCACTCTTTGAGGCCGTACTTCTTAAGCTTATACCGCAGCATCCGTTCGCTGATGCCGAGGATTTCTGCGGCTTTCGTCTGATGATCACCCGCCTTTTCCATGGCATCGAGGATTAGTTTGCGTTCCATTTCTTCAATTGATCCCCGGAGCAATCCCTCTTTCTTACCTGCTTCTTCCGGAAAGATTCTCTCTTCCGTAAACGGAAGATCATCTACTGAAATGACCGAATTTCTCGAAATCACCACGGCCCGCTCGATGATATTTTCCAATTCCCTGACATTACCGGGATAATCGTATTTTAAAAGCAGGTCTCTTGCCTCGCTCGTTACGCCTGTTATGTTTTTTCCGTTTTCTACAGCAAAACGTTTAAGGAAGTGGTCGATCAGTACGGGCACGTCTTCCTTTCTCTCTCTCAGAGGGGGAATGTCCATGGCAACCACATTCAACCTGTAGAAGAGGTCTTCTCTGAAACTCCCTTCTTTGACCTTTGATTCCAGATCGCGGTTGGTCGCGCTGATGATCCGCACGTCGGAATGAATGGTCTGATTGCCGCCTACTCGCTGAAATTCTCGTTCCTGAAGGAAACGAAGGAGCTTTACTTGCACAGGGGCCGATATATCGCCAATCTCATCCAAAAACAGGGTTCCCCCGTCGGCTTCCTCAAACCTGCCGATTCTTCTTGCCGTTGCACCGGTAAATGCCCCCCTTTCATGGCCAAATAGCTCGCTTTCGAGCAGACTCTCGGGAAGGGCGCTGCAGTTTACCGTAATAATGGGACTTGCCGAACGGGGACTGAGATTGTGTATCAATCTGGCCAGGAGTTCCTTCCCCGTACCGCTTTCACCCTTCAAAAGGACGGTGGCGCGGCTGGCCGCGATCCTCCTCGCCATATTTATCAGGGCATTCATCTTCGGACTTCCATAAATAATCATGTCCATCGTGACGCCCTTTTCTCTCAGCTCCTGGCGAAGCATCTCATTTTCCCGGAGCAGGGTACGCCGCTCCGAAACACGATCTACGAGGATAAGAAGCTCATCAAATTCTATAGGCTTGGTAATGTAATCTATAGCCCCCGCCTTCATGGCCTCCACCGCTGTTTCTATTGTTCCGTACGCGGTAATGATAACCACATCAATCTCCGGATTGATCTTCTTCACCTCTTTAAGCACCTGCATGCCGTCCATGCCGGGCATCTTATAATCGAGGAGAAGCATGTCAAAATGACCTTTTAGAACAGACTTGATTGCCGCATCTCCGTTTTCAGCTTCCGTTACCGTATGGCCTTCCTTAATCAGAAAATCCCGGAGCATCTCCCGCTGTGACTTTCCATCCTCGACGACCAGAATATTTAACTTCTTCATGCCCGAGCACCTTCAGTTTTTCCGTTTTTGTCGCCAGCCCTTTCTCTCGGCAGCAATATCTCAAAGGTCGTACCCGAACCTGGTCGGCTTGCGACACGGATTTCACCGCCATGGCCGCGGATAATCTCGTGAGCAAGGGGAAGCCCCAAGCCCAGGCCTTTTTCCTTTGTTGTATATTCGGGATTGAAGATCCGCTCCACTTCTTCAACTGACATGCCGCACCCGTTGTCCGATATTTTTATACTGACCCGGTCCTTCCCGCCCGAATCCACGGAGATAATGACAGAGCCTTCTCCGGATATAGATTCCATGGCATTCTTCACAAAATTGATAATAGCCTGCTCGAGTTTATCCACATCCATGGGAATAATCGCCGGAGTACCGTTGTATCTGGTTTCCACCTTAATTCCTTTCGAGGCGGCCTCTTCACGAATCAGATTGACAATTTTTTGCAGTAGCTCGGAAACTGGGTAGTCATGGAGCTCCAGACGGCGACTTTTAGAAAATGTTAGAAACTCTTCAATGATTCCATCCAGACGTCTGATTTCATCGCGAATAACACCGGCAAGAGTTTTAAACTCTCTTATCTTGTCCTCATCCGCCGGCATGAATTCCCGTTTGAGTCTCTGGCTGGCCATACTAATAGCGTTAAGGGGATTGCGAATTTCATGAGCCACACCCGCGGCAAGATGGCCGAGGGCAGACAACCTTTCGGCCTTTTCGAGCTGTCTTTCCATTTCTACAATCCCTGCCAGATGCCTGTTTTGATTATGGTAGAGTGTCCACATCGACAATAGGGTGATCAGGATGATAGAACTCATGAAAAGGATAATGTTGCGTTTATTTTCTTCAATGATCTCATCCGTACCTTCCCGATCAAGGCCGAGCCTAGCAACTCCCGCTACCTTGCCGAACAAGTATATGGGCGCTGCTATATCCAGAACCTTTTTATTGTTGGAAACGATCTTTCTGCTTTCAAATTTTTTCGTGCCTGCCAGAATTTCAGCGGTTTGTGCATTACTCCTTTCCCACTTTTCAGGAAGCTGACCCGCGCTGCCCAGGAGCATGTTCCGCTGGTCTGTGATCGTAATATAAACCAGACCCTGCCCTTGTCCATGACCCAGTCCTTCCAGGGCTTTTTCTACAGACACCTTCACGCCCCAATACCTCTGGCCGTCCCGATCAAGGGCAATGATGACCGTACCGCTTCCATCTTTACGGCGAAGTGCAACAAACCCGATCTTTTTAAGGCTGCCGAGCTTTGCGAAAAGATCCACGTTGATATCTTCTTTCCTTATCACCGCGGAAGGGCTCCCACCGACTAGATCTGCCGACAGCGACCTGCTTTGGTACACGGCCTTTCCCTGTCTATTAAGAACGGCGACATACCATAAACTTTTTTCTTCGGCACATTTGACCAAATATTCTTCATTCAGATGGCCGGCCTTCCATTCTTTATCGATAGTCCGCGCCAATTCCACAAGGGCGGTTGTCAATGACTTTTGCGGTAATAGTGCCTCATCAACGAGAGGAACCGTCGTACTTCCGCTGTCCCTCTTGTATGCCTGGATCATGGCATTCAGGTTTTCCTGGGACAACCTCTCGACAACACCTATTATACGGAGACCCTGGTTCTCCATGAAACCCATAAGTATCCTGTCACTTCGCCTGAGATCCATAATCCCCATTGTAAGGATGAGCCCAATGAAAACGGCACAGACAATGGCCACGGCGATAGGCTGTAAGAAACGCCGGTCATACTTGGGAGAGAGGTGCTGCCAGATAACTTTGTTTTGCGGTGTCATAATATTATCTTGCCGAAAATTGGTCAGTTACTGTTGATATGTCTGGTCGACAATCATATGTTATTAGCATTAAAAGTCAATGACTTCTTAATGATAGAGAAAATCGAATTCGTACGAAAAAATTCGACAATTATGTCGATCAGCCGATCAATTGGTGTCTATTTAATAAGTACTTGTTATTTATAGCATTATGTATCAGCCGCCAGCCATGTATCGACATTTTTTGCCCATTGTCCCCTAATGAATGTAAATTACTTATATTTCTTTTTTCCGCATTAGTATTGTAAAATAAGGCGCTTACAAAGCATTATCCAAATATGGCACAACACATGCATCTATATTACTACAAAAGTTAATTATCGGTTAATACACGGGCATGATTGGCCGGTAGTAAACTCAAAACTTGAGAAGGCGTTAAACCTTCACTCCTCCTGAATTGGGGAGACATTATGTCTCCCCTTTCTTTTTTTTATCTTTTTCGCCCATTGATTCTCGGAGTCTCCGCCAATGCTTAATTCTTTCTTTTATCACCTTTTCATATCCTCTGTCCGTGGGTATATAGAAAGTTTCTCCTTTTAATTCATCAGGAAGATAGTCCTGAGGAACATAAGCATCTTCGAAATCATGGGCATACTGATAGCCTTTGCCATAGCCAATATCCTTCATTAACCGTGTAGGTGCGTTTCTGATATGAAGAGGCACGGCCAGGGTGCCGGTTTGGCTTATAGTCCTCCTGACTCTGCCATAAGCTGCATACAGGGAATTACTCTTTGGGGCTGTAGCAAGATATACAGCAGCCTGGGCCAGAGCAAGCTCCCCTTCAGGAATACCGATAAACTGAAAGGCCTGCATGGCGGAAACAGCAATGGTAAGTGCTGTCGGATCTGCATTCCCGACGTCTTCAGACGCAAATCTCACCATTCGCCGTGCGATATAAAGAGGATCCTCACCCGCGGCAAGCATACGTCCCAGCCAGTAAAGGGCGGCATCAGGATCGCTCCCCCGGAGGCTCTTGTGAAGGGCTGAGATCAGGTTGTAGTGCTCCTCGCCTCCCTTGTCATACTGTAGCGCCTTTTTCTGAATTGCTTCCTCCACCACCGCACGAGTAATTTTTCTTTCGTGTGTATCATTAATCGTGAGAAGAGATGCTGCTGCCTCAAGGCTGTTCAAGGCCATGCGCGCATCCCCATCCGCAGACCAGACGATGCGGTCAAGCGCCTCGTCATCTATCTCAAGGGAGAGCGTCCCCAGGCCTCTCTCTTTATCATGGACAGCCCGCTTGATCATGATCGACAGTTCTTCATCAGAATAAGGCTTGAGGAGCATAACCCGTGATCGCGACAGGAGGGGAGAAATGACCTCAAATGACGGATTTTCCGTAGTCGCGCCAATGAGCGTGATGAGGCCCCTCTCGACATGCGGCAAGAAGGCGTCCTGCTGGGCCTTATTGAATCTGTGTATTTCATCGACAAATAAAATTGTCCTTCTGCGATGGTAACTCCATTGCGAATTCGCCTCGTCAACAACCGCCCTGATCTCTTTTACCCCGGACATGACGGCTGAAAAACTCACGAAATTTGATTTCGTTTCATGAGCTATAAGTCGGGCCAACGTTGTCTTTCCGGAGCCGGGCGGACCCCAGAAAATCATGGAAAACAGTTTGTCTTCTTTAATGGCGCGGCGAAGCAGACTGCCATCGCTCAGAAGATGCGTCTGCCCTACAAACTCGGCAAGAGTCCGGGGCCGCATCCTGTCTGCCAGGGGACTTAGTTCCGTCCCGTTATTCTTTTGATCAAATAGATCCATGATCATTAATTCATTCGTTGAAAGCTTCGAAATCTACATTGCAGGTCATTGCGAGGAGCTGCGCGACGCGGCAATCTCCAACCACATCAATGTAATACTAGATTGCTTCGCTATGCTCGCAATGACAAACAATTATTTTTCACAGGTTCTCTTTATTTGTAAGCCTTTTCGCCTCTTCAATGAGTTCGATGAGTGTTGTTACTTTATCCTTTGGCACTTTCAGGACAAAATTATTCCACGAAGCTGTCGTCATACTTTCTCTCAGGTGCTGCTCAACGGGGAAATAAGGATACCAGCAGGTGATAACGCGCAGGCAGGGCAGCCCTCCTCCTTCCTTTCGGCAGTAAGAAAATTTGACTTCACCACCAAGACGCGGACATCTGATTTCTAAATTATCATACTTATCCATATAAACAAGACATCACAACATTAATGCAAATTTAAATTTTGATATTTCAAAATCATTATAATCTGCGCTGAATGATCGCAATAGTCGTTCCCGTGCATACGGGAATCCAGTATTTTAAAGATCTGGATTCCGGATCAAGTCCGGAATGACAGTAAACCTGTGTTTACCATCCCTAAAAACAAAGAAGCCGTCAAGGGGAATCTTCGCATCCTCCCTGACGGCTTCAAGCTTGTAGATCAGCGTTTTTCGAAAGCCTGTTATGGCTTTGGCAAGCCCTCAATAGCTTTCAACGCCCTCTTAATTTCTTTTTCCGGGAGATCATATTGCTCAAGCTTCCCCGACAGGAAGGCGTCATACGCTGCAAGATCAACGAGTCCGTGACCGCTCCAGTCGAAGAGGATGACTTTTTCCTTACCCTCTTCCTTAGCCCGCATAGCTACATCCACCACCGCGGCTATAGCATGATTCGTTTCCGGCGCCGGAATAAAACACTCGCTGCGAGCCCACTTCACACCGGCATCAAAGGTTTCAAGCTGGTTATACGCCCTCGCCTCCATCACCTTTTCCTTGACCAGATGGCTTACGATGGGAGCCATGCCGTGATATCGCAGCCCACCCGCGTGGATGGGCGCGGGTACGAAATCATGCCCGAGGGTATACATGCAAAGAAGTGGCGTCATCTTGGCAAGATCACCAAAATCATATGCGAAGGGGCCTTTTGTCATGGTCGGGCATGACGACGGTTCCGCGGCGATAATGGTAACATTTTTGCCGTGAATCTTATCCCTGGCGTACGGAAGCGCTATCCCGGCAAAATTACTGCCTCCACCGGCACAGCCGATCACGACATCGGGATAGACACCAATTTGTTCCAACTGCTTCTGTGCCTCCAGGCCTATGATGGTCTGATGCAAGAGCACGTGATTCAGAACGCTTCCCAGAGAGTAGCGTGAGTTTTTGTGCGTAACTGCATCTTCAACCGCCTCACTGATCGCAATGCCGAGGCTGCCAGGCGAATCAGGGTGAGCAGCCAGCACCTGCTTACCAGCATTAGTCAAAGTACTGGGGCTGGGGATGCATTCAGCGCCCCATGTATTCATCATCAGGCGCCGGTAAGGCTTCTGTTCATAGCTGACCTTTACCATATACACGCGGCATTCCAGGTCGAAAATTTTGCATGCCATGGCCAGTGCGCTTCCCCACTGCCCTGCCCCTGTCTCGGTTGCAAGACGCTTGATGCCGAAAACCTTATTGTAATACGCTTGGGGAACGGCTGTATTCGGTTTGTGGGAACCGGCAGGGCTCACACCTTCATTTTTATAGTATATCTTGACAGGAGCACCGAGCAGCTTTTCAAAATTCCGGGCCCTGCACAACGGCGTAGGCCGCCAGAGGAGATATTTTTCCAGAACAGCATCGGGAATGTCAATCCAGCGCTCCGGACTCACTTCCTGTTCAATCAGATTCATCGGAAAGACTGGTGCCAGATCATCCGGGCCGACGGGTTTTCCCGTTCCCGGATGGAGAGGAGGATTCATGGGAGTCGGCATGTCAGCCAGGATATTGTACCATTTCTTCGGTATCTCATTATCGTTCAATACTACCTTGGTCTGTTCCATAGATGTTCTCCTTTTTATGAATTCAATGAGACCGTACCTTTTTCCAGGCAACGCCACAGAAAAGGGCCTAAGTCGAATTGACCCTGAGTAAGTGAAATGAATCGAAGGGTCTTTGTTCAATTTCCCACAGTTCGCTGCAGAATTTGCAAAACCCTATTATCATGTTTCGAGGTTTGATAACAACCCCTTATGTCTTCGATACCACAAGTTTGGAAGGATCCTATAGATCATCCTCGATATAGGTCCGATATATTCTCTTGTCCTTTTATCAAACTGGCAGGCCTGGATGATATGTTCTTTGATGTCCTTCTTATGACCCACCTCATTAAATATTTTATAGGCGCAATGAAACAAAGGACTGTACATATTCTTCTTTTCCAGGTACTTGTGCACATTCCTGATGGTATTGGGACCTTCCGGTGTACCATCTATCCTCTCAAGGACCTTTATATCTGTTTCTATGGGATTCCCGCTGTACAATTCATAATAGAATTTGCCGTACCGGTAATTCTTGCTTGCGACAGAAGACAGAGTTACATACATGTCACCCACACCGGCCTGACTGTGAAAGGCCTGAAAGCCGCCGCCCAACAATTTCGACAACGACCGTATCTCCACGCCGGACCGCGCAAATACAGTTCCAGGAATAGAATCACCAATATCCAGAGAATCTATGACACCCATGATATTTGCAACGATATTTTTTAGAGAACCGCATGCCTCAACGCCTACAATATCAAAATTATAAAAGGAGGTGAATTCCCTCCGATTAAATCTGATGATCTCTTCCCTTATTATTTTGGCAACCCGCTTTTTCCCGGCAACGGTCACACAGACAGGGTTCCCCAGCATGATATCCATATCAAAGAAGGGACCTCCGATACAAACCACCTCATATCTGTCCTTAACATTGAACAAATTATTATTGATCAACTGTGACGGTGTGATCAGTTCCTTGGTGATTTCATCAGCGGTGAGACCTTTGATCGGGGAAAGAAGGCATGTCTCCCCTGCCTTTTTTTCAATCAGCGGTTTCAGGTAATTCAGGAAATCCGGAAGCTTGTTCATCGTGATGGTGAGGAAAATGAAATCATTATCATCAATGACGCGCTCCAGATCATTTGTCGCACGAACCGTTTCGGCCAACCTGGGTACATTGTCCATACCTCCGAGTCTGCGGGCAAGATCCTGAGTCAGGTGCTTCGGATTGAGGTGTTCCCTGTTGATGGTCCGGCATACTTCGGTATCGTGATAATAAATAGTTACTCTCTTATTGTCCCTTCCGAACTTATAGGCAAGGGATGTCCCTAATCTGCCCGGCCCGATGATGGCAATCCTGCTCGTATCTAAATTGTTCATCCTCATATACTAAACCTCATGCTACGCGAACTTCACCTAGGCATGACACTGCTTAATTTATCATTCCCATTTATAGACTTTTCCCGTTATTGCGAGAGATCGAAGGGAGCGCGGCAATCTCTCCCTATAACTCACCCGATAACAAAATTTCCCCTCCCCTTGTGGGAAGGGCTCAAGGGGAGGGGGAAACACATCTAGTTCAGAGCGGCGATTATAGGTAAAAAAATAGCTTCATGTCAAACAATAATATGCTTACTATTCTTGGAGTTTTTCTCTCTTCTTTTACGACAATTTTGTAAAAAGTTTGTTCTCATCTGAAATAGCTATTCCACCCCAATTAGAGCATTTGAGGGCAGGCTTTAGCGGGAATCAAGTATTATTAAATAGTTATTCTCTATATCAGCTGTAAGGTTTTTTAACTTTTTAAAAGCTCGTCACTTATAAAGCGCATCGAGAGGACTGTGCGGCACTTTCGACATGTTTCTGACGACGCGGGTGTAGATCATGGTCGTTTCCACATTCTTATGTCCAAGAAGCTCCTGGACTTCACGGACGTTCACACCGCTTGCCAGGAGATGCGTAGCAAAGCTGTGGCGCAGGGTATGGACGCTGGCACGCTTAGGGATGCCCGACTTTCGCAGCGCATTTTTTATCATGTCCTGGATCGCCGTGTCACTGATATGCTGACGGCTCACTCTACCGCTTCGTGGATCGACAGAGAGCCTCGCCGATGGGAAAACATACTGCCATGCCCACTCTTTGCCTGCCTTCGGATATTTATGGCCGACTGCCCCAGGAAGCTGGACTTCTCCATATCCTTTTGCAAGATCATCTTCATGGATGAGCTTCACCGCTTCCAGATGCCCTTTAAGCCTGTCTTTGACAGTTGAAGGCAAAATTGTCGTTCTATCCCTGCCGCCCCTTTCGCTTCTTACAAATATAGTATTCGCATCAAAATCTATGTCTCTCACCCTCAGGCGGGCAAGTTCCATGAGTCTCAAGCCCGCACCATATAATAGCTCAGCGATTAACCGATTCTTGGCACTCATGGGGACAAATAGAACCTTGACCTCATCTACAGATAATACAGATGGCAGCTTCTGTCCCCGTTTTTCGCGTATAGCGCTGCTGGGATCGCCTGTTTCCTTACCCAGCACATTGCGAAAGAAGAAACGAATTGCGTTGAATGCCTGGTTTTGCGTTGAAGAAGATACTTTTCTTTTGTGGGAGAGATAAGCGAGAAAATTTTTAAAATCCGCCGCCGCAATATCAGATATCTTTGTCTTTTTCTCCGCATGAAATACATAGTCAAGAAAACGTTCTATCCATTGAAGATAGACACGCTCTGTGCTGTTGGAATAATGCCTGAATCTGATCAGACGTCTTCCTTCCTTGAGCAAGCCGCTAACATCCGCAGGGCGGGAGACGCTTGGTACATGTTCAGCCATCTTTTTAAGATATTGAGTAAAATAAAGCCGCAGCGCTTCATTCGCCTGACGATGCTGCCATTTAAAGATGCGTCTATCGGACTGTAAAGCATCGAGATATGCAGTGACCGCCCCCTCCTGATAGACCACCATGGACAATTTATGTTTTTTGGCGTAGTCAAGATATCTGTTGACCCAATGTGCATAGGAGGGGACATTACTTTCCGGGGCAAGCTTTTCTTCCAGAAGGAATTTCTGGAACTCTGGCAGGGATTTATCTCGAACCTTTGTCGATTTATCCATAAATTACCAAGTTGGTTTTTTGTGCTTATTATCATAATATACCAAAAATAAAAAGCCTATTTCATATCAATTTTCATTTATTTCCTTCTCAAATTTACTGAAATAAGTTAATGTCTGACAAATTTTTATCAAAGCCAACTTAGTATATTAATTGTTAGCCTAAGAGAGTACGGACATGTATCGAGCAACAAATAAAACTGGTCGCTGTTGCATCTGCGGAGGAGACGGCAAGTTGTCTTTTGAGCATGTGCCTCCGAGATCAGCCTTCAACGACCATCCGGTGCTCGTGGCTAATATCAAGGAATTGATTGGCAACTGGGATGGTGAGTTGAAGTCCATTAAGGGAAGAGTTCATCAATTGGGAGCCGGTGACTACACTCTATGCGAGGAATGCAACAACGATATAGGAGCATGGTACGGAAATGCCTTCGCGGATTGGGCATATCAAGCATTTAGGGTACTCACGTATGCGAGCGGCGAACCAACTCTTTATTATCAGTTCAGGGTTTTTCCGCTACGAGTCATTAAACAGATAGTATGTATGTTTTTCAGCTCAAATGGCCCTGATTTCCGAACTGCCCATCCCAATTTAGTCAAGTTCGTCTTGAACTCAGAGGTTAGGTACATAGAACCCTCGATTCGCATATACACTTACTACAAATTGGCCCCCGTTTCGCGACAGTCGGGCGTTGCCAGCTTGCTAAATATAGAAAAGCAACAGGGGTATACATTCAGTGAAATAGCTTTTATACCACTCGGCTATCTGATGACCTTGGAATCCAAGGTTCCTGATAACCGTCCGATTGATATTTCGTTTTTCGCCAACTACCGTTATGACGATCGGAAGGAGTTTTCCTTTAGGATTCCGGTTTTGCCGGTATACACCTACTTTCCTGCTGACTATAGAAACCGAGACGAAGTATTGGCAACAGGCAGAGAAAATAGAAACCACAGAAGAGAGCTAACAGCCCGCTGAACTGGATTGGCCAGTAAAGACGTCCTCCAGGTTAGTGTGACTTCTACAGATTAGCTTCGCATCGTACTTCTCATAAGCAAGCAGCTATGTTAAAGTTTTTGGTACGCCAGATAAAAAAGGATCGACAAATGAAATCACGACAGATGAAGATGATCTTGAGCTTGGCGATTGCTCTGACACTCTCTTTCATTGTAGCTTCGCCTAATTCCTTTGCACAAAAAACAGAAAATAGAATTGAAGGTGTAAACAAGAGCTGGGAGAAGGCAGAGGTATTCGTTCCGGGCAGATTCTTTACCACTACGCCTGGCAAGGTGAGCGTCGAAAAGCCATTACCGGTTGTAATATACATGCACGGGTGTACGGGCGTTGTCATGCACGACTCACACTGGGGAAGTTTCATCAAGGGGCTCGGCTTCATTGCCGTACTGCCTGATAGCATGGCCAGACCCGGCCGCAAATTAAACTGCAATCCCGTGATGAAACGCGGCGGTTTATTTCCACAGGCCCATGCGATGCGTCAAGAGGAGATTAGCTATGCCCTCGAACAAGTTAAGAAGAGCCCATGGGCCGATACAAAAAATATTTTTTTAATGGGTCACAGTGAAGGAGGTGTGGCGGTAGCGCGAACCCGGCTTGGTGGCTTTCGTGGCATCATCATCTCGGGATGGGGCTGCACAAATGCGAAGAATCCCGATTTCGACGGTATCTTCGCACCACTCGAAACCCCCATCTTGACCCTGGAATGGGATGCAGATCCGTGGCGGGTTGGCACTCCCCAAGAGGGCTCTTGCGCCAACAAGTTCGGTAAGCGAAAGAACGCTCGGCAGATTCTGTTTTCAGGTAGCCAGCACGACACCTACCAGCAAAGCAGAGCACAAGAGGCGGTCGCTCAATTTCTCAAGGAAAATCTTGCGCTCCAATGAGTGGCTGCACCGATCGGCTATTAAGTCTCTCGCTTAGCCGTTTGTTATGTCTATTTAAAGGAGAAAACAATGAAATATGATGAAATATTAAAACTGCTTGCACCTTGTGGTTTAAATTGTTCCAAATGCATGGCCTTTACCAATGGAGACATAAAAAAGAACGCTAATGAGTTAAAAAGATTGCTCGGATCGTTTGACAGTTACGCTGATAGATTTTCCAGTTTTCTCCCCGTTTTTAAAAACTATCCTTCCTTTAAAAAACTACTAGAATATTTCGCACAAGCCGATTGTAAAGGATGTCGTAACGGGGATTGTAAATATCCGAATTGCGGGGTTGCTTCCTGCTATAAACAAAAAGAGATCGATTTCTGCTTTCAATGCAATGAGTTTCCATGCGAAAAAACAAGTTTTGACCCAAACCTCAAAAAGAGATGGATGCAAATGAATAATCTTATGAAACAAAAAGGCGTTGAAGCATACTTTGAAGAGACAAAGGATTTACCCAGGTATATATAACGCGCCACCACCGGATGGCTTACAGCCGCCGTTGACGACTGGCGCTATATCAATTCAAAACAAAGGAGGGTAAAATGGCACGCATAGGTATTCTTACATGTTCCAATTCCACGCAGGAAAGTAACTGCGGTTCAGTTGTATGTTTGGGAGATATGAGAAAGCGTGGAGGTTTCTTCAATACATATCCAAAAGATGAACCGATAGATTTGATCGGCATTATAAACTGCGCTGGATGCCCGACTGTCGCAGCACCAGAAAAAATTCTGAAAAAAGTTCGCGCTCTTGCTGATTTCAGAATTGATGCTCTTCATTTCTCTTTTTGTATGACCGCTCTCTGCCCTTTTATAAAACAGTACGAAAAAGTCATCAGCAGAGAATATCCAGACTTAAAAATTGTTATGGGTACACACAAGCCAATAGACAAGAATGAATTCCAGAGAGGTGTGAAAGAGATTCTTTGCCAAACCATAAGGAGACCCCAGGATATGACGTCTCTGGTTAAAGGAACATTAGAGCTGCCTGATGGGCCGTTAAAATTCTAATTTAGTTTTATTACATGTTATAAAATTTGGATTCATTTTTAAAACCGTCGTTAGATCAAAGAGATGTTATCCAAAACTGATCAGACCAGCAGACATGACGATTCGGGGAGACAATCCTTTTGAGAGCTTCTGATATATGTAGCAGATTGCAGGCACTTGGAGATAGAGAAAGAGCACAGATAGTGCAAAGATTCTTCAAAACAGGCCAAGGTGAATATGGTCACGGAGATATATTTGTCGGTCTTCGTGTTCCGGAGATTAGAAAGCTGGCCAAAGAATATCAGGCAATCACCTTAGTAGAAACAACCAAATTACTTCATTCTCCCATACATGAGGCAAGACTGCTTGCACTATTAATTTTGATACGTTCCTACAAGCAAGAAAATTATTCTCTCCAAGAACGCATTTATAATCTATACTTGAAGAATACACAGTTTATAAATAACTGGGATCTGGTAGATGCCTCGGCGGAACACATTGTCGGATCTCATTTGAGATATCGCAGTAGATCTCCTCTTCATGCCCTAGCAGTGTCTGACCTTCTTTGGGATCGAAGAATTTCCATCATGGCAACATTTCATTACATAAAATATGGGGAGTTCGCCGAGACACTGCGTATTGCAGAGACATTGCTCAACGACGCAGAAGATCTAATCCACAAAGCTGTCGGTTGGATGCTTCGTGAAATAGGTAAACGTGATCATCTTACTGAAAAAGAGTTTCTGAAAGTACACTACAAGGCTATGCCGCGTACTATGCTCCGGTATGCCATCGAGAAATTTCCAGAGAAGTTGAGAAAACAATATTTGCGTGGAGAAATATAATTTCGATTTGTTGAAACCCAAAAATCAGAATAAGGAGTTTATCATGGCTTTATTGAAGGAAGGCGCAATTCCCATCGGGCGGACGATGTTTATTCCCAAAGAGGGAGGTTTGACAAAGGGCAGTCTGGAGATTGAATCCAACGGCCAGTATAATATTATAGAGAGGCCTGACCGATTCGAAATCAAGAACGCTGAATGCTGTAGAAGCATCCTTGTGAAGGTAAAGACGAAAGAATAATCTTTACAGCAGTCACTATTAGAGCATCATTTTGTACCATTTTCTCAATAACAATTTTTCCTTCCGCACCACATGAACGGCAGTTGCCTTAAAGGACGCAAGTATGTCATTCCCCACACGGAGCGATAAATTTTCCAGCGACTGGTTGGTAACATAGGCAACGAGCGGAAACCCGCAATCAAGGTGAATCTTATGGAAGAGTCCCATAGGGGTAATTTTAACGATCTTTCCCGGAAAGACATTTCTTGCACTGGTCATATCACCGGAAGTGCCTTTTGAAAGCGTAACATTCTCGGGACGGATGAAGCAGACAACTGCTTCCCCCACATCAACATTGCCCACTGCTTCAACATCCCGACCCGAAACGGACGTGATAAATGTACCATCATAAGTTTTTATAACACGGCCTGTTAAAACCGTCTCCATACCTACAAATGAAGCGACGAATTCATCAACCGGATTATTCATTACCTCGGCCGGCGACCCGATCTGCACGATTTTCCCTTCATTCATCACAGCAATCTGATCCGACAACCTCAGGGCCTCCATCTGGTCGTGGGTGGCCATAATCGCCGTCGTCTGCATCTCACGGAGGGTACGCTCCAAGTCTTCCATCAATGATTCACGGGTCGGAGGATCAAGGGAAGAAAAAGGCTCATCGAGAAAAATTATTTCAGGCCTTATAGCAAAGGCCCTGGCAAGGGTC
>DASPQI010000463.1:0-10082 GCA_035625045.1 Syntrophales bacterium
CACATCATGGCATTTCCCGTCGGTAATCACGGCAAAAGAAGGAAGATATCCATCATGATCCAAAACAAGATGCAGCTTCACGGCCCCTTTCGTGCGGCGGAACCTGGCCCAGTCATACATGGACAGGCACAGGTCAATCACCGTGGAATCCAGACTGACCAGCTTGTTCTTGAACCGGAACTTCTTCCTCTCTCCGATCTGATTCCGACAACTTTCCAAAAGGCTGAAAAATACTCTCTGATAAAGTTCCCAGGAACGATGTCCATTGGCATAGGCTAAAGTCGATAGCTTCGGAGCGGTGATGCCAAGATGCCGCAACTTCCCTTCACAGCTCCTCAGGCCATTGACAATCTCCCTCAATGAATGGGCTCGTCCCAATTGACAGAAAAGCATGGCCACAAACTGGCCCCAACAAGTAAACCCCCGTGCATGACGTTCTGCTTTTGTCTCCTTAACCATGCGCTGGAACTCAAATCGAGGAAATAATTGTAACAGCTGACTGAATATGCTACTAAACTTACTCATGGTTGAGTCCTCCTTTGGATTTGATATTTGCCAAAAACTTCTATACCAAATCAGGACTCAACTTTTCAAAAAGCTAATTTAGACAAGAATGTTCCAATTTAATAATTCTTTGTAGGTCTCAGTCCTTCGATAAGGGGCTTTAATTCTAACAAGCGCTCCCGCGAAACCTTCCAGACGGTCATTAAGTCAACCCCCATGTAGTCGTGGATGAGAACGTCCCTCATGCCGGCCATTTTAGTCCAAGGAATATCAGGATGTTTTTTCCTGAACGATGTCGGCATGTGCTTGGTGGCTTCACCGATCACTTCAAGACACCTGATTAAAGCATTGACTGTCTTCTTGTCTGATACAAACATTTCGTAAGACATCCCCTGCGTAAACTCCGCAATATCAGAAATGGCAGTTATAATGTCTTCGATGTAATCGGAGATTTCTTGCTCTTTATACATATTCAACCTCGGACAGGATACGTTTGCCGATCGCTGGCTTGAGAGCAGATTCCATAACCAGATCAACTTTGGCATGAAGCTGTCTTTCAAGATAATCTCGCAGATCCAAAAACTCGAAAAGGTCGATATCACGATTGAAGGTAACAACGATATCTATATCACTTCTCTTTCGTTGCTTTTCCCTAACATAGGAACCAAATAATCCGAGCCGTTGGACACCATAGCGGGATTCCATCTCAGGTTTACTGTCTATTATTATTTTGATTATTTCCTGCTTTCCCATAATTGCCTACCTGTAATATCTTAAGTTAACCGAGTACAACAAGGTCCCTATCTTATATCTGATAGCCGTGAAGAAATTCCTTTTACGCTAATTAGGCGTCAGGTTATCAATGATAACTGGCTGTTATATTGCATAATTGACGAAATGTATCAAGCAAAGAGTACAGAAAGGAGTAATTGCTTATCTAAATGTAACAATTGTCTTAGATGCCTCCATAGAACCGACCAAAAGCTCGGGACAACATCAACGCCATTAACAATGCACCCAATCCCGCAACAATGACATGCCTTGTTCGGCGTAGCTCGAAGCTTCCGACACGGCACACAAGTAAGTAGCCTATAACTAGGTTAAAAAAGCCCCACAGCACGTTTACCATTGCGGAAGATAGCCCTTGACCAGGTGGAGAAGCAAATGGGCTTTGAAATGGGTGACCCATAACCCCGTTTACAAAATGTGGAATAGCATTGGCGAGGAAAGCACCGCCGAAAAAGTAAGAGAGGTAATGATTCCAACGCATTTTTATTATTCCTCCTTTTCAGTTTCGTCGATTAATTTTTAAAAATATATTAGTGTTCATAGAAATTGTTAATGCTGTATATTCTTACAATTTCAGGTTAAAAGTTAGCACAAATTTGTGACTTTGAGAATTGAAGATTACCCAGTAAGGTTGAATAAATATCACGATCTATCTCTTGAGCAGAAAGTAATCAATCCCTCCATATAAAACTTTTTTTATTTATCACATTTCCCTCTTGACATCTATATATACCACTGGCATATGTAGAACTATGATGAGCGAAGAATTAAAAAAATGGAGAGATGATCACGGTTACAGTCAAGCGAAACTGGCAAGGGCTTTAAATGTAGCTGTAATGACTGTGAGCCGATGGGAAACGGGTTTAAGGGCTATTCCTCCATTCTTGCATCTTGCCCTTAGATGTCTGGAATTGGAAGGAAGTGAATTACTGAATGAGGGAAAGAAAAAGAATAAGAAAAGGAGGTGAAGAAGCAAATGGGAATGATTGAGAGGAGAACAAATATGGAAAGGAGAGTGCAAGGGAACAGGAGAAAGAGTAAGCAGGAGCGGACGGAAAATGAAAGGAGACATAACACAGATAGGAGACAGGGTAAGGAAAGGAGACAAGGATGAAAGGCAGTATCCAAAAGAAGGGTAAGACGTATTATGCCGTCATTGCCCTTAACGGAAAGCGGAAATGGTTTAAAGGTGGCAAAAAGAGGGATGCTGAGAGGGTTTTAGGTGAAAAACTGGATGAGATCAGCAGAGGAACTTACCGACAAATACCTAAAACAACCTTTAAGGAATTTGCAGACCTATGGATGAAGAACCATGCTGAAAATAATGTTAAACCTTCCACCCTTGCTGGATATAATCACATCATTGATAAGAGACTGAATCCCGAATTTGAACATTTTTTCATGACGGATATTAATCCGGCGTTGCTTCAATCCTATATAACAAAACGGAAACAGGATAAAGACGCAAGAGGAAAAGAAAAGAAAAAAGATGAAGAATCAGAAATGCGTAAAAATATAATATCCACAAAAACCATATCTAACGAGATCGTAGTTATCAAGAAAATGTTCAAACATGCCCATCAATGGGGCTATGTCAAGGTAAATCCGGCAGAGCACATACAAAGGCCAAAAATTTTTAAACCGGAAATTGAAATCCTTGAGCCCGGCGAATTTCAGAAGTTGCTTGAAAATAGTGGAAGCTTATACAGGGTCGCATTTCTTACGGCAATTCTAACAGGAGTGCGAGCAGGTGAATTATGGGGCTTACAATGGGGTGATTTGGAATGGAATTCAAAACAGATCTATGTTCGCCGATCCGTCTGGAAAAACAGTTTTCAAACTCCCAAGTCAAAAAACTCGATTCGCAAGATCGACCTGCCGGACAATCTTCTTTATGAATTGAAAAAATGGAAACTTGCCTGCCCTAACAGCGAGTATGATCTTATGTTTCCGAGCCGTGAGGGGCTGATTACCTGCCACGATAATGCAATTAAAAGGCACTTTGAACCAGCATTGAGAAAGACAGGACTAAGGCATGTCACGTTTCACAGCTTGAGACATACAAATGCAAGCTTGAGGATTCGAGCCGAGCAGAACATAAAATATATGTCCGTGCAAATGGGTCATTCGAGTATAAAGATCACAATGGATATGTATGGACATCTGTTCAATGATGAAGTTTTCAACCGTCAACAGGTTGATCTTTTGCAAGAATTTTTTCATTCCGTTAGAAATCCGTTAGAAAATACCCTCCAAAATGCCGAAAAGGGATTAGCTGTAGTTGCTAACCCCTTGTAATTATTTGGTAGCGGGGGATGGATTTGAACCACCGACCTTTGGGTTATGAGCCCAACGAGCTACCAGACTGCTCCACCCCGCGTTATTTTGATTCAAAAAGAAGGGTAGATTTGTAAATCAACACCCCTGCTTTGTCAAGGTATTTTTAACTTTCTTCTTATCACATCTAACTAACGGCAAATGCAGGAAAATGAAGTAACTAGCAATATACCTCAGCCTTCTTTGCTTCAGTCAAATAACCCATTATTCTATAAACCAACTTTGCGGCAAGGAAGTCGGGGGCAACCATTCCAGGGATAGGTGAAAGCTCAACGACGTCAAAGCCCCGCACCCGGCAACGTTTTGTTACCTCTCTTATAATGCGGAGGAGATCCTTCCAATAAATGCCGCCCGGCTCAGGAGTTCCGGTTGCTGGCATGACAGAAGGATCAAGAACATCAATGTCGATCGTAATATAGACATCACCGCTCAAACTTTTGCAAATCTTTTCCAAACCATTATGACTTTCAAGTATAAAATCTGCAGAAAATGTTTTTACCTTACCTTCCGCCATAAAAGTGGCTTCTTCCACGCTCATGCTCCTTATCCCCACCTGAACCAGAGGACATAGCTCGGAGATGCGGCGGCCCACGGAAGCATGGCCGTAAGGGCTACATTGATAATAGTTTCTCAGATCGGCATGTGCATCAAGCTGGAGTACCGATACTTCGCGGTATTTCTCCTTCATGGCCTGTACAACTCCATAAGAGATACTATGCTCTCCCCCCAAGATAACAGGGATTTTATTGTGCGCGAGTATATCGGCAATTGCACGGCGTATAACATTAACCATCTCAGATGGTCCCCGTGCATCGGATTCCAGCGGCGGCAGGGTGTAGATGCCGGCGAGATATGTCTCTTTACAGAGTTCCTCATCATAAAGCTCCATATTGCCTGATGCATCCAGAATGGCGTGAGGGCCTCTCCTTGACCCAGACTGATATGTCGATGTCAGGTCGTAAGGAATAGGGACAACTATGAAAGTTGCTTCTTCGAATGTTGGATATGCGGGATCAACCCCCCCGAAATTCATTAATACTCCTCTAAAAAAGGTCTTCAATTAAATTTGAACTTTATTACGGTTAGCATATTTACTTAATGTCGTCACCTGAATTATGAAAAACATTCATCCGATCTTGCTTCCTTCAATGAAGAAACCGGTTCGTAAAATGATAAGGTGAAGCGACCGTCATCATAATAAAGATAAGAAAGGTATTTCCTCCATTCACCAACTGATACAAAGGTTCTTTTTCGGCCCTCAATTACATATTCCTTCAACAACGGCTTATGACAGTGACCGAGGATGACGGCATCATAACCTTCCTGAAATTTTCCCCGGGAAAAAGCCTCCATTTTAACTGCCAATAAATCCGCCGATGCAGTTGAAAGTTCCTTACTAACAGTAGAACTCAGTCGGGCAATTTCCCAGAGAATAAGCGGTGGAATAACGCCTTGCAGTTTGTAAAACAGCCTGCTCCTCAAGAGCTTTCTTAAGAAAAGATATTTCTTGTTTGTCCTGTCCACAGTGTCCCCATGAGATAAAAGGACATGCTTATTATTCAGATCAATATCAGCCCATTCGGTAAATACTGAAATCCCATGGGTTTTGGTAAAATAATCTCCAAGAAAAAAATCATGATTCCCCTCAAAAAGAAATATACGAAGCCCCTGCCTCTTGAGATCCACAAGCCTTTCAATTACAGTCTTAAACTCCGGATAAATGTGACTATCCCGGCAGAACCAGAAATCAAATAAATCTCCCAGAATAAACAGATCATCAACACGACCTCCGACGAAGTCTAAAAATCGGACAATACTATGGTAACTATCATCACTCTGATTCTTCAAATGGGCATCGGACAAGAAAATTGCTTTCATTAGTTTACAACCTATATTCTCCGGACAAGAAATCTTAAAAAAGGTTTTTTTATTAACATAAATATCAAGGTATAAAAAGGCAAATCTTTCACTGCGTTCCTTGTTAAATTCATATATAAAAAAACATTTTATTGAGAATCATCTAAAAACAGTATAAAAAGACAAAAATTACCAACATCACGAGAAATGACGGAGGTGAACTATGGAATATAAGGAAATCATGTTTCAAGTTGATCAAGGTATCGGAACAATGACCCTGAACCGGCCTGATATCAGGAATGCCATCACACACCGTGAGATTATTGAAGAGATCAAGTCCGTCTGTCAACAGGTGAATGAGGATCTCAATGTTAAGGCACTCATTGTCACTGCCGTTGATCCTGCCTATTCTTCCGGTGGGAATGTGAAAGATATGAAAGACAGGAAGGGCATGTTTAAAGGCACCCCCGCCGAGATTATGGAAAAATACCGAAGTAATCTTCAGGAAGTCCTCCTTACAGTCTATAATGTGGAGATCCCAACCATTGCCGCTGTCAATGGTTCCGCTGTCGGTGCAGGCTGTGGCCTTGCCCTCATGTGCGATATACGGGTCGCATCACGAAAGGCAACATTCGGCGAAACTTTTCTCAATGTTGGACTTATCACCGGGGATGGCAGCGCCTTTACCCTGCCCCGGACGGTAGGCATGGCCAAGGCATGTGAACTTATCTTTACTGGTGCTACTATCGACGCCGATACCGCTTTGAATATTGGTCTTATAAATTATGTAGTCGATCATGAACAGCTTTTGGCAAAAGCTAGTGAGATCGCCGCGAACATCGCATCCAAACCGCCTCAGGCCTTGAGAATGACAAAACGCCTTATGCGTACCGGCCAACATTCAACACTTGTTCATATCATGGAGGAAGCTGCCGCGTTTCAGTCACTTTGTCATTATACTGAAGATCACATGGAGGCCCTGTCGGCGATGTTTGAAAAGCGTCAACCAAAATTTATGGGCAGGTAAAATAGCGGATCACCGTTGATATTAAAGACAAGAGGGACGCCCATCCTGCCGTTTTGTAGAATGGGCGTCTCGCCCGGCACGACTGTAATTCTACACCAGCAGATGAAGGTTCCCTATCCTTACGTTTTTAAGCCCTTCCTCATGCGCATAGCTTAGACATCTGTATGCCATAGCCCTCGTCGTCAACGGCAAGTCCGACATATAGAAATGGGGATGAAAGGCCAGGAGGCTGTAAGGAATATCTGGGCTTACTGACGCAATAAACTTCGCAATTCTCCTGATTTCTTGTTCGTCTATATAGCCGGGAACCAATAGGGTGCTTGCAATGAGCAGGGGCGTTGAAGGTCTCTCTTCAATCTTTTCTCCCGCCCTCCTGAAATTTTCCAGAGTCCTTTTATTAGTAACCCCTGTCAGGGCTATGTGGAGGTTTTCATCCCATGCCTTGAGATCAAACTTGATACAACCTCCGGAATCGAGCGCAATGTCCGTCATCTTATCAAGAAGACTTCCGGACATAGCGCCGTTCGTCTCCCAGCATATTCTGAGAATCCTCCCCTTGTTCCTTTCAAGGGCAACCCTTGACGCCTGAATGGAAAACGTCATCTGCGCCGCAGGATCTCCGCCAAAGTAACAGACACATGAGGTTCTCTCATCAATTTCAGAAACTAAGTCAGAGACAGGAGTGGTATATGGATTTAAGGTTTCACGCCTGAAATGCCAGTTCTGACAGAAAAGGCAATTGAAAGTGCAGGCATGAAAAAAAACGGCAAGATTCTTATATCCCCGTTCCGGCCCCGGGGTGTTCGCATACTTTGGATATCCCCTGCCTGTTCCCCCCGGACAAACCCAATCACCGACACAGTTCGTGGGAAGAGGGTCATGATACCATGAGAGTTTACCTCTGTCGGAAGATACTCCCACGATTTTCCCCTCTTCATTCTTCCTCAGTCCGCAGTACCCTATACCACTTTCAGGGATTATGCATTCGTTCACACACATGTTGCAGGGGATGCCGTCAGTATTCTTTGGCGGCTTCTCAGGTAATTCAAAGGCCTTCCTGCTCTTAAAATGTGCCTTCATGGCAAAAGGCAAGGCATTTTCGGGGTTTTTCCTGATGCAGTTTCCACACTCGGCGATCTCTTCCGAAATAAGAGGTGATGCCTTACCGCATAGACTACATACCGCCATGCTTACTCCGATCTGCTCAAGCAATGCTCTCCCCAGTGCATGGGTACAATAAACGCAAGAATGCAGAGAAGGAAAACCAGAGAAAATGAACCGGCAAGCCATATCCACTGAAATAAGGACAGGCTTGTTCTGCGAATTCCTGCCATAAAGATGGAATAGACCGGCCCTGCTTCAATAACAATAACAGCCGCTATGAAACCGGCACTCAAAATCATAAATAGCAGCCCCCCGAAGCTTGTTACGGACTGTGCAGGATTTTCAGATTGAAAATCAGGATAAGCGGCGCCAAAACCAAGGCCCATGGAGACAATACCCGGAACCATGAAAAAAACTGTTGTTACGGACAGAACCATCATGAACGGCGTGACATGGAGGAGTATGTTGGAGACGACTATAAGAATCTCTGCAAGAAGCAGCAGCGGTACATAATACACGGCAAATTTTATCCAGAGAAGCGTCCGAATCTGAATGGGCGATGATCTTACGATCCAGAAGGCCTCACCCTCGATGCTCACAGCAGGATAGACGAAGCGCGCCGCAACAGCTGTCAGAACAAACGTTGCAAGCCCCATGTTCAAAAACGAGAAGAGATTCTGAAGGTATATGGTTCCTATAGGAGATTTCGCAAAGGGGAGGACGGAAAAGTTATAAAGATATACAGCGATCAGTGCAACAATAAGGAATATCTGAGGCCACTGGGTCTGATCCCTGAAAAAAGTCTTTATTTCCTTCACGACAAACGCTCTTGCTGGACCAGACAGACGATTTAGCATATAAGCCGACCTTCTGCCCCTTAGGCCGCGAAAAGAAAACAGTCGCCCAGCTGTCGTCTGTGCCTTCGAATAGCCGGTGAAATACGTAACGCCCGAAATCCAGGTTATCACAAAAATCAATGTGACAGTAAAGCTCCATGTAAGGATCAAATCGAAGATGGCGCTCTCCGTCAGTCCCGTAAGGGCTGCATAAATGCTGTCGAAGATCCACGTAGTCGGGAGGAAGGGTGATCCTGGTGTCTCCAGTGATTTGAAATAGAAGATAAGAGAGGCAAAGGCATCAGGATTAACAAGACGCTCAGGCCTCATTAAACGAAATGCCATAATCAGAATCACAAATAATACGAAACCCAAGAATACGAAAAATGTCCTGAGACGGCCCGCCGGGAGAAACAAAGCAACCATAACAACGACGAGGGTGCTGATACCAGAGGCGACCAGGCAAAGCGGCAAGATTGTCAGGCAGACTGTAGTATAAAAAAACAAGCCTGCCTTATATACAACACCGTAAGACAGAAATATCGGCAGGCTGTATATAATTACCATCCATGAACTGTCAAGAGTACTTTCAAACCATCGGGCAAAAAATATCCTGGACGTGGATACAGGCATCGAGTGAACTAGAATAAGATCTCTGCTGAGGTACAGTTTTGTGAGAGATGTAATTATATTACTGAAGATCAAAAGCGAAAATAGAGTTATGATGACCATAGACATGAGCTTGCGCGCAAGGATATCGCCGAATTCTTCCACACCCTGAAAATAGACCAGGACCCGATAAAAGATAATGAAAATTCCGGCCCAAAAAATCAATCCCACTGCACCGAAAAGGAGCCCTTTTAATTTTCGGCTCTTCACATCTTTTGAGTAATTGCCGTTTTTAAAAGACCAGAAGCGCGGCTTTAACAGGGTAATAATCTCGCTCATGGAATTGTCTGTTCCTCTGTCAGTGTTAAAAACACTTCTTCAAGATCCGCCTCCTGAACCCCTGCGTCCCGCTTCAGGTCGCCTGTAGTGCCGGTAGCAATAAGTGACCCCTTGTGAATGATACCGATGCGGTCGCAGATATCCTCAGCAATCGCTAAGGTATGGGTAGACATGAAAATGGTTGTTCCATTCTTTGCCAGTTCCCGGAACATGTCTTTCACCATTTTTATGGCCGCTGGGTCAAGCCCCACCATTGGTTCGTCCACAACAATAACCGCGGGGTCATGAAGAAGCGCTGCTGAAATTATGAGCCGCTGCTTCATGCCATGGGAATATGACTCTATGAGATCATGGGACCAGTTATAAATAGCGAACTTTTTCAGGAGCGCCTGGGCCTTTTCTAAAAACATCCGCTCATCGACACTGTAAAGATCTGCCGAAAACCTCATGAATTCCATACCCGTCAATTTTTCATAGAGGAAGGGTCTATCGGGTATGAAACCGATCCTTCTCTTTACACCCTCCGGATCACCAGCCATATTGATCCCATCAATGATAACGAAACCCTCCGTAGGCGCAAGGACACCGCCCATCATCCTGATGGTAGTGGTTTTTCCTGCACCGTTCGGCCCGATGAACCCGAAAATTTCGCCTTTTGCTACGGAAAGATTAATGTTGTT
>DASPQI010000464.1:0-2103 GCA_035625045.1 Syntrophales bacterium
AAAGGGAACATGCTGGATAAAGGAATAGCATTTAAAACCGGAGGTAAAATTCTTCAAAAATTTTATGATATTCTTCCATTTAGTTTAACGACTGCTCAAAAAAGGGTCATTGGAGAAATTGAAGCAGATATGAGAAAAGCCTGCAGCATGAATCGGCTACTTCAAGGTGATGTGGGATGCGGTAAAACGGTAGTATCCATGGCAGCAATAATTACGGCATGTGAAAATAATTACCAGGCAGCCATGATGGCACCAACTGAGATTCTGGCCGAGCAGCACTATGACCGCATCAAAAATTGGGCGGACCAGCTTGGTTTAAAAGCTCTTCTTCTTACCGGCAGCCTGAACGATAAAGAAAAAAAGAAAATAATCGAAAAGATCAAAAGAGGTGATATTCAAATCATTATCGGTACACACGCGTTGATACAGGAAGAAATAGATTTTGGCAAACTCGGTTTTGTTGTCGTCGATGAGCAGCACCGCTTTGGTGTTATCCAAAGGGCTGCGCTGCGACAAAAGGGGGTAAATCCCGACTTTTTGGTTATGACAGCTACACCAATTCCAAGGACTCTCGCAATGACTGTGTACGGTGATTTAAATATTTCCATGGTCGATGAATTTCCTCCCGGAAGGAAAGAGATTAGGACAAAGGTATTTTATGAAGAGCAGCGCAATAGGGTTTATGAAATCATACGGATGGAGCTAAAGAAGGGCAACCAGGTTTTCATCGTTTATCCATTAGTTGAAGAATCAGAAAATCTGGACCTTAAAAATGCAACGCAGATGGCTGAACACTTACGGACGGAAATATTCCCAGAGTACAGGGTGGGACTTATTCACGGTCGGCTGAAAGGTAAAGAAAAAGATAAGATGATGGCAGGTTTCTTAAGTAGAGAGATCAACCTTCTCGTTTCCACAACCGTTATTGAAGTAGGAATTGATGTCCCACAGGCATCACTGATTGTGATAGAGCATGCGGAAAGATTTGGCCTATCACAATTGCACCAGTTGAGGGGAAGAGTCGGAAGGAGTGATATTCCGTCATATTGCGTCCTAATGTCGCATTACAAGCGTTCTGAGGATGCGTTTAAAAGGTTGCGTGTCATGGAACAGACAAACGACGGTTTTAAGATTGCTGAAGAAGACTTAGCTATCAGGGGACCGGGTGAATTTATGGGCACAAGACAATCGGGATTGCCGGATTTTCGCATCGCCCATATACTGAGAGATGTGCACATTCTTAGTGAGGCAAAGACGGATGCCTTTAATCTTATCGAAGGAGATCCCTTGCTGGAAAAGGAGCAACATGCATATTTGAAAGAAGTCCTACTACGCAGATGGGGCGGCAGGCTTGAGCTCGCGAAAACAGGTTGATTTAGGAGGATATTCGAAATAACTTAAACATCTTGCATCTCATCTTCAGGCAATCTTTGGCCGTGACTCAATCGCAAAATCATCGATGTAGCCCTGCTACGCCTACGGTTTTGTTCAATCGGCTCGGCCAAATCTGACCTAAATCTGAGCGCAATTTTGTCCAACTTATTTCGAATAGCCTCCTAATGACTTAATTTGTTTTGACAAGTTTACTTTAACTGTTATAGAAGTGGCAGCGATTGATAACGCAACATGTATTATTGAAATCGAAAATAAAGGTACCCTAAAATAAAATTTGATACAGGTTTTATTCCATGAAAACGATAAACTTAGGATTAATCGGCTTCGGTACTATCGGGACAGGTGTAATCAAACTGCTTCAAGAAGGAATAAATCTTATAGAGAAGCGGCTCGGTGCAAAGCTTGTCGTTAAAAAAATAGCTGATATAGATGTCGCTTCACCGAGACAAGTTACTGTAGAGAAAAATATGTTAACATCTGATGCCAAGGTAATCCTTGATGATCCCGAAATATCCATCGTGATCGAACTTATTGGCGGATATGAGCCTGCGCGCTCATTTATACTTGAGGCCATACGTAAAAAGAAACATGTCGTTACTGCTAACAAAGCCCTCTTGGCTACATACGGAAATGAGATATTTCAGGCAGCTGAGGCAGAAGGGGTTGATATCGGCTTCGAAGCCAGTGTAGGCGGTACAATTCCCATTA
>DASPQI010000465.1:0-2684 GCA_035625045.1 Syntrophales bacterium
TTGTCTGGTATAGTTATTCGAAAATAAACTATTCCAGCCGTTGAACAAAGGGGTGGCTTAATTTTCATCCTTTTTTGTGCCGACCCGTCGGCATGGGGGTTTCATCCAGTTTCCAACAGACTGACACGGAGTCCCTATAGCTTTCTTTATTTGATTTAAACAATGACAAGCATTGAAATATTGAAACGTGCTTGTCTCATCCAATGCCTGCAATTCAATAACTTGTCATGATGGAAACTGGTGCGTTTAATAACAGATCGGTGCAACAGCTTCCGTAATGGTTCGAAAGGCCCTGTGGTAGATGGGAAGGTGCATATATGAGGCCATCGAACTTACCAGACACCCTATTTCAAATTTGTGTGGCGAGAGGATGCCCCTGCACCCCAAAAGAAAATGACCAAATAATCTATTTGACGGCTCGTACCGGGAGAGCCCGGTTATAGTTGTCGTCGGAATGGCGAGTCCAATTCCGGGAGCCGTTGCCGAAATAGAAGTAGGCGCCATCGGACCCACGCGTTTCCGCAGCCCACACAAAACTGCACGTAAGTCCAGTCAGCTCGGTCAAATATGCATAGTATCCGCAGGCAGTTTTGTAGCGCTTCTTTGCATCATATAGCCCTGCCAGCTCATCCTGCGTCGGCATCCGCCAATCAGTGTACCCACCCCCACTGTAATTATCACAATAGCTCTTGGCATCCTGCCAGTTGATGTTCGATCCGTTGTCTTTCGCGGCCCACATGAGATTTGTGTTGGTATCAAGAATCGTCCCATTATCATAGGCGATAAAGCGCTCATCATGTGACGGCTTAGCGGCTTTTGTTTTTTGAAAAAGGGTATACCGGACGTCGCCAAGAGTAGTCACCGGCAACTCGGAACTGCCGACTACCGGAAATGGACGGGTATGTCCCACAAGGGTGTAGCCCTTAACATTAATGTCGTCTTTGAGAAAGGGTTCGAGCGACAGTTTCAGCGTGCCTTTATAGACAACAGTCGTTCCATCTTTTGGTGCAGGATCAACGTCACATTTAAACTGGTAAGCTATCTCGTCCTGGGAGACACGCTCGACTATTCCTTCGGCCTTCTTCAGATTGCCATCATCTCGGCCGGGACCAATTCTGTTCTCTCCAGAGAAACTCACGGAGAATGGTATCTTGCCACTTACACTGCATGGGCCTTTGGGTACAGCTTGATAAAGAACGGCATTGGGAACGATGAATGTAAAAGGAGAAAACCAGACCATTGCCCTGATCTGTTCTATTTTATCCGCTGGTGAGCCTTTAATGAGGAGCGTGTCATTTAGATCATACACATCGATGGCGGGTTCCTTGCCCTGCCTCATGGAAAAATGCCTTTCACCGTTCAAGTAGAATGTCATGGAAGCAGCTACATTTTGCGTTTCCATGGTTTGAGATAGAGCTAACCAATTGTTGTGGCAATAACCGGCAAACGTTGCGGAGGAAATACCCATGTCGGGCGGTGATGATAAGTACCACTGGCCATCTTTCTCCTTTGTGAAAATTACAAAAAGGGGGTATTCATTTCCAGCTTTCGTTATTCTGCATAGCGCGGAAGAACTCCCTTTCGATACATATACATTAACCAAGGAAAAAGATACTAAGGACGCCCATTCTTCCGGCGGTGTTTCCCATAATAAGCCTTTCAAGGGATAAAGCTCTCTTCCTGCTTTTTCCCTTAATGATGGGGTATAATAGGTCACTGCGGTCTCGATATCTCCACGCTTCAAAAAGTTGACATGTGCCATGAACCTACTCTTCAGAAGGCTTTCTAATGCCTTTGCTTCTTTCGGCGGAACAGCAGTTTTAATCCAATCGGAAGGCAACTGAGGCATATAGTCAGTCGGTGACTCTTTAAAGCCGGAGGTTCCTTCGCGGGGAGTAAGTTCAGGGCCAACGATCTTTTGTTCTTGCTCTGCTGAGGTCTCTGGCGTGTCAATCGGACTATCCGAATAATGAACCGTTCCTTCACTGTCCGTCCACTTATAAAATTCACCGGCATGCAACAAGGTCAGAGGAAATAACGTCAGAAACATAATCAACGCCAATGACAGCACTTTTTTACACATAGAAAAATCCTCCCATGGTTAAGTATTATTGATTTCGGACTATTTTCTTTCATTGCGAATTGTTCTTGATTTGCGTAAAAAAATCTCGGCAGCACCGAACATGAACATGGAAGAGCTGGAACAAGAAAGATAAAAGAGAATACAAGTAACAAAATACTCCAACATACCCTTGCGATTCTGCCCCATGTAAGTTTAGTTTAACTATAACAATAATCAAATCATCCTTTGTTTTGCATAATAAATAGCCAGTTATATTTAAGCATAATTTTTAATATCGACATAACTCTCATAAAACATTAAAAAATTAAATACTTGATTATTACTGGCTAAATACGAGGTTAAACATGTTATTACTTACAAAATAGAATTTGTTCAGATTTTATGATGTAAAATTTGTTTCTTTCGGGTGAAAGGAGGTATGTTTGTGAAAATTACCAGTGCGTGAATAAGGAAGACAGGGATGTCCTCTCTTGAGGTATAATAGAATTGCCGCCACGTGCAATGTTTCAGGCGGCATTCAGTAAATAAGCTGATTGAATACTGTCATGATTTGTATTTGGAAGCAGAAAATCTGTTTTATGCCAATTTCATTGATAACAGG
>DASPQI010000466.1:0-28680 GCA_035625045.1 Syntrophales bacterium
TTTTCATCATGTTTATATTGGCGGTCTCCTTGAACACACCCTTTCTGTACTGCGTCTATTGGATAAGATAACAAACCACTACCAGGGCATCAACAGGGATCTACTGATAACCGGCGGGATACTCCATGACATAGGAAAGATTTATGAATACTCGTATGACAGCATCTTTGATTACAGCGATCAGGGCAGGCTGATCGGCCATATTGTGATTGGCATAGAGATGCTGGATGCCAAGATTGCCGCATTAGGAGACTTTCCAGAGCAATTGGCCATGGAGCTCCGCCATCTTATTCTGAGCCATCATGGCACTCAAGAATTTGGATCACCGAAACGCCCCAAGACCCTGGAGGCATTAATCGTGCACTATATCGACGATCTCGATGCAAAGGTCAACGCCTTCCAGGAATTCATCGAAGAATCCAGGGACGCTGATTCAGCCTGGACTCCTTTCCATAAGCTGTTCGAAAGGTTCATATATAAGGGTTAAAGACTGTTGAAAAACGTCCAGCTGCTTTGTTGCGTTGCGGCCCTCAGTGCTTGTGTATTTACAATATACGCTCCGCGCCTCGGCCCTTGCGCACCTCGCATCTGAACATTTTTGAACAGTCTCTGAAAAATGAGTTTTTTAAACACTGCCTTTGCATCTTAATTAACTTCTCCTGTTTCTTTGCATGACAGACTTCCGTTCCTTTTCGTTCAGCAGGCATCCGGTCAGACAATTACCAACGCAGTTGCCATCGCAGGGTTCGGTATGAATAGTGACGCTTGTTTTGGGAAAATGATTTTCAATGCTTGCGGATAACTCATCGGTGATCTGGTGTGATTCTTCGACAGACATGTAAGGATCGACCTTAATATGAAAATCGACGAAGCGGACATTTCCAGCCTTCCGTGTGCGTAATTGATGAAAGCCGTGTATTATGGGCTGGTGTGTTGTGATCAGGTTGCGTATCCAGGCCTCTTCTTCGGCGGGAAGTTTTACGTCCATAAGGTCCCTGACCGATTGAACCGTCAGTTTGTAAGCGGCTCCTAAGATCAGTAAAGCAACACCTATGGCAGCAACCGGGTCAAGCCAATAGATATTGGGATCAGGCGTGATCTGGTGACCCAGCCAGATCATGGCCAAGCTTACCATGACGCCGAGAGATGTGTATACATCGGTTCGTAAGTGCCAGGCATCGGCCTCTAGGGCTATGGAGTCAGTATCTTTGGCGACTTTAAAGAGCATTTTTGATACGATTATATTAACCACCGTGGAGATTACCATCACGACTATACCCCAGCTCACATATTCAATTGGCACTGGGTGCAGAAGTTTGTTTATAGCCTCTAAGATGATCCATATGGCTGCAAGGAAAATCAGCAGTGCCTCGATGGTGCCCGAAATATTTTCCACCTTTCCATGGCCAAACGGATGCCTGGTATCGGCAGGTATACCGGATGTCTTAACGGAGAATGTGGCAATAATGGCAGCCAGAAGGTCAACGCCGGAATGAATAGCTTCAGACATTATGGATACTGATCCGATCATCAATCCGACAGCAAGCTTCATGATTACGAGAGTGGTATTTGATAAAACGGAAAACAGTGCAAAGTTTAATTTTCGTCTATGCAAATCCATACGAGTGATTTATTGCAGGGGGTCTGGAGTTAAGTATCTTTTTCAATAGCGGAACACTGCCGCTATCGGAGTATTATCAGGCATCTTTTCTCGAGGAAGCGAAAAAACATCGCCGCCATTTAAGAAGGTCTGGATCGCAGAGAAATCTAAAAGGCCCTCACAGCCGGGTGCCATTTTATCATGTAATATCACTTCATTGCATTCCTGGTCAAAAACCCCCCATTGCTGGTGACCTATGGCGATAAAGAGCAATGCAACCCGGCCATGATATGCTGCCTGGACAATATCTTTAACATCATTGGAAGTCAGTCCTGTGCCGGAAGATTGCCTATACTGGGCGATGGCGTCATTTTCGGCCTTTTGAAAATATGGTCTTACAATCTCTAATGCCTGGCTGTGCAGATGCTCCGCACTTATTCCCTTTGGATTTCCTGTGACTCCTTCATCCATAAGATGAGGGTATGTATTCGCTTCTCTATATATAGGGAAGAGATAATCGACGCCGGCCAGCACCAGGGGTATCCGTTCATCTTTCAGGAGATCATGTAAGCCTCTGTCGATCAGACGGAAATATTTTAAAAGGTTGTCCTTTGCATCGTCCAACTCAGCCCCCCCGCCTGAAAGCATAGATCCACGTTCACCACTCCTTGCCGATCCTCTATGGAAGCGGATTTGTTTTTCCAAATCATCATACTGAAGGGCTTCAGCAAGACTCTTGGGGATGGTTTCAAGTTCAATTTCCATTATACTCTGTTTTGTACCTTCATAAAGACGGCTGCCTTTTTGACTGAGGGTCAAGATATAGAAGCGACCGTCACCGCTTAATACCGGCAGAAGCGGTTTAACATGAAAACGGTCAGAGACTACTATCAATTCATCAAAACTTATCGGCAGGCAGTAGTATCTAAATACAGCGGCAGATAAAAATATTGCGAGGCCGTCGCTTTGCTGTCGCCAGAAAATGACATTACCTAAAAGTCCGGAAGCATTTTCAAGCAGTATCCTCGTTTCTGCTGGCCGGAGGCCGCTTGCCAGTAATTTTTCTTCTGCTTCACGAAGTAAATTTCTGAGTCTGATTTGATTTTGCTGGATTTCAGCACCCGCGCGGTGGGTTGGCATAAATAATGAGATGCAGGGTCCTTTTTGCTTGTTCATTAAAAATTTCAGATCATCTTTCGATATTGATTTCATAGACGCAATCTCCTTTGATACAAAACTATTTCATTATGGCATAAATGGAATTATTGAAGATTCAATAAATGAGGTTTCCGGTTAATAAGATCGTACCTCCTAGTCAAAGTGGTGAGAATCATTTGACATGAATATACTTTAGAGCATTAAAAACTTGTATCAAGCCTATATGGGCGCATTTACTTCTGATTCCTTCCCTTACTATCTGTTCAGTTACATTCCGCATTGAATCCTGATAACCTATCTTCTCAATAAATTTATTATTACTTATTCTGCATCATTATGCAATGTCTAAGAAGGCGCCAATCATTTACTCAATTCTTCCAACGCTTCTTAATAATTTCCGTATAAGGTTTACGCTCATCGAGCAGGCTATCCTGCTAATTGAACATTTCCATAATGATTATAAAACAATGGGCTCAATTCGTAACCGGAAATCAATTAAATTTTGTAGTATTGTTCGTTCAGGTGAGGTCTTGTATATGCTCTTTTCATTGATTAAGTTATTCACCAATAATTTATTTCCTCATATTTTCTATATAAAGTATAATGCCAAAAGAAAGCAACATTTTATTTCAGATTTGATTTTTAAAGCATTTTTTATTACGGAATTTGTAATGTTCATTTGTAATAAATGATAGTTTGATTTATAAATTTTACTATTGAAATCAACTTTTTTAAAATCTTTCAGACTATGAAATATAAAAACCACACCAACTCTATAGGTTCATGGGCCGGCGTATCGCAGAAAGAATGGCTTGATTGGAAGTGGCAATATAATAACCGGATACAAACCATTGCTCAATTAGCCGGATGTTTCAACGTGACTCCGGCAAGGCTCAATGAATGGCGAACCGTTGCCGGATATTATCCATTTAGCATAACTCCCTTTTATTTTTCTCTGATGAACGCAACAGATGTCAATGATCCCATTCGTCTTCAGTGCTTCCCCGATCAGAAGGAAACCAATTTTTCATTAGGCGGTGCAACTGATCCCTTGGAAGAAGAACGAGACATGCGGGTTTCAGGTCTGGTGCATCGTTATCCGGATCGTTGTGTCGCACTTGTTACAAATATCTGTGCAACATACTGTCGGCACTGTAATCGTAAGCGAATGTGGAAGATAGATGCGAGGGAATACAACAAAGGATATCTCCGGTCCATGGTTGATTATATTTCCCGATCACCGCATGTTCGTGAAGTTATAGTTTCCGGCGGTGATCCTCTTACTATGAAGGAAAACACACTTGAGTGGTTTCTGCGATCTTTGCGTTCTATTCCCCATGTAGAGGTTTTGCGTATAGGAAGCCGTATCCCGGTGGTCATGCCGATGAGAATTACTCGACAACTATGTTACATGCTGCATAAATACCGTCCGCTTTGGTTCAATACACAGTTCAATCACCCGAATGAGATTACTCCAGAGGCGGGGCGTGCTTGTGAAATGCTTCTGGAAGCGGGGGTTCCTGTCTCAAATCAATCTGTTTTGTTGAGAGGTATCAACGATAGTTATGAAACGATGCGGGAGCTGCTTTATGGACTTCAACGGATTTCCGTAAGGCCCTATTACTTGTTTCATTGTGATCCGGTAAAGGGTACGGACCATTTTCGTACTGACATATCATCGGGGATGCGTATCATGGAAAAATTGTGGAAAAATGTATCAGGTCTCTGTATACCACAATATGTTTATGACGTCCCAGGGGGCAAAGGTAAATTTCCTCTTCATCCGTTTTCCTCGTTTCCGGCAGAAAGACTTAAGACGGATGAACATTTTTTTGACAAGAGAGATAAAGTAAATTAAGAAACTAGGATCAGGATGAAAGGAGTAGATCTGACATGTACAGCGCTAGTGATTTAAAGAAAGGTTTAAGGATTAAACTGGACAACGAACCTTATATAGTCACCGAATTCAACTTTGTAAAACCGGGGAAAGGCCAGGCTCTGTATCGCTCTAAATTGAAGAATATGATTACGGGGGCCCAGTTTGAGCGGACGTTCAGGTCAGTTGATACGTTTGAGCCGGCGGACCTCCAGCAGAGAAAAATGCAGTACCTATATGAAGAAGAGGGAAAATACTGCTTTATGGATAATGAAAGTTATGAGCAGGTTTTTCTCACTAAAAGTCAGGTCGGAGGGGCAAAAAATTTCTTGATCGATAATCTGGAGGTGGAAATTCTCTTTTTTGAGGATAAACCTCTGGAAGTAAGCCTGCCAAATTTTGTTGAACTGGTCGTAGTAAAAGCTGAACCATGGGCTAAGGGCGATTCTGTGTCAGGTAAAACAAAACCGGTAATCCTGCAAACAGGTTATCAAATACAAGTTCCTCCTTTTATAGAAGAAGGGGAAAAGATCAGGGTTGATACAAGGAGTGGCGAATATCTCACAAGGGTCAAGGATTGAACTATTGATGGAAGATAGCCACGACTTGTTAAAGCAACCAGATGCCTTATGGGCGCGCGCCAGGATGCTCCAGGCCATAAGGGATTTTTTTGTCAGTAAGGATTATCTGGAAGTAGAAACTCCCAGTTTAATCCCGGCACCAATCCCGGAGAAACACATAGACGTGATTCCTTGTGGCGATCTTTTTTTACATACATCTCCTGAGCTGTATATGAAACGGCTGCTTGCGGCGGGTTATCCAAGGATATTTCAAATCTGCAAGTGTTACCGTAAAGGGGAACGAGGTTCATGCCATCTTCCTGAGTTTACAATGTTGGAGTGGTATTGCCGGGGGACGGACTATCACCTGTTGATGAAGGAATGTGAAGATTTGATAATGTCTATTGCCAGTAGTCTTGGCAATGAAGAAGTGATTCATTACCAGGGTAAGAAAATAAAGCTACAAAGACCATGGGAGAGTATATCCGTAAGAGAGGCTTTTACCCGGTATGCACCGGTTCCAATGGAAGAAGTCGTTAAGGAAAATAGCTTCGATGAGATCATGGTGGACTATATAGAATCTCATCTGGGATGGGAACAACCCACGTTTATCTATGACTATCCAGTATCAGGATCAGCCCTGGCAAAAGCCAAAATAGACGAGCCTGCCATCGCCGAACGATTTGAGTTGTATATCGGAGGGAAGGAAATAGCCAATGCGTGTTCTGAACTTACAGATGCGGACGAGTATCATGCTCGTTTTAAGGAAGTTGAGGATTATCGGCATTCAATCGGCAAATCAGTTTATCCGGTACCACGGTTTCTTTTGCAAAACAACATAGCCATACCTGAATCAGCTGGGATTGCCCTCGGAGTGGATAGATTAGCAATGATTTTTTGTGATTCGCCCATTATCGATGATGTTGTAGCTTTTACACCGGAACTTTTGTAATTATTCTTATCAACCTGTGTCTTTACTATTGTGTTCTTCATTAAGTTGATTGTTCTCGAAGACCTTCTTGTAAAAGCCCTTTATCCTAAAACTGTTGACAATTCCATTTTTTTCCATTACAGCTAATGACCTTGTAAAAAGTCGCAAATTCAGGTAAAAAGAAATAGTTTCGTAAAAGCATAGACGCAAGCCGCATCTTCCGGCAGGCTCGGGACAAACTCGCCAGGAAATGAGGAGCATATTGGCATGCACTGCATAGCATGCCCCTCGTTTAACCCAGGGAAGAATAAAATAAAGGACAGCATATGGAATTTTGCGAAACTGAAACAAACAGTTCCGTTAATAATTGATTTAGGAGAAATAAAGTGAAAGAGATATCTTCTGTTACCGGGACCCTTGGAGGACATTTCCATGGGAGTCTTCTCAACATGATCCTGGATGCGGGGTTGATGGTAAAGTTTGTTCTGCTGTTGCTCCTCTTTTTTTCCGTGGTTTCATGGGCCATAATTTTTCTGAAATATAGAAGCATTAAAAAAGTAAAAAGGGAAAATGATATGTTTTTAGATTTCTATATGAGAAGTAACAAGATCGCCGATATTTTCCCTGAAGCCAAAAAATACAAACACTCTTGTATTGCAGAAGTATTTCAGGCCGGCTATGCGGAACTAGTCAAGATAACCAAAGCTATAAGGGGATCAACATCAACCAAGGAAACTGAAGAGTTATCTCAGCCGCAATTGGAGATGAAAGGTATAGATAATGTGGAGAGAGCTCTGAACAGGGCGTGCAGCTCTGAGGCGACGAAACTCGAAAGTACTCTCGGGTTCCTGGCAACAACAGGAAGCGCATCACCGTTTATCGGCCTGTTTGGAACAGTCTGGGGTATTATGGATACATTCAGGGGCATTGGTACTAGGGGCTCAGCAACGCTGGCTGTTGTGGCACCGGGCATTTCAGAGGCGCTTATCGCTACTGCTGCTGGTCTTGCAGCCGCTATACCGGCTGTCATTTTTTATAACTATTACCTCAATAGGATCAAAAACATCTCCACGGAAATGGATAATTTTGCTTCTGAGGTATTAAATATCATAGAAAGATATTATGTGAGAAAATAGATTATTTATGAGATCCAGAAGAAAACGTAACAATGAAAGCAAGCTTTTAGCCGACATCAACGTAACCCCGCTTGTTGATGTCGTTCTGGTATTGCTGATAATATTTATGGTAACGGCCCCAATGCTTCAGATGGGAATAGATGTTAATCTTCCCCTGGTTAAGTCTAAGAGTATTGACGTGAATGAGGAGAAACTTGTATTGACTATCAACAGTGGGAAAGAGATATATATAAACAAGAATAAGACCACTATTACTGATCTCGGTGCGAAACTGGAAAGCATATTTGCCAACAGAATCGATAGAGAGGTTTTTATGCGGGCCGATAAAAATGTTCCTTATGGGTTTGTGGTTGAAGTGATGTCCGCGGTTAGAAAGGCTGGTGTTGACAAACTGGGGATGATCACAGAGGCACCAGAGGAATCAAGATGACATATCGTAGGATGATAAAGGAGCAAGACGGCAACGATATCAGCCTCAATAGAATGATTTTTATATCTCTGTTGATTCATACAATTGTGCTGGCCATTATTTTCTTTTCACCTTCGCTTCCCTCTCCAAGATGGACATTCGGTCCTGTTTATTCCGTTAATCTGATCGGTTCTTCTGAACTTTTTCAGGGGCAAAAAACAGCAACGGCATTTTCGAAAACGATCAATGAAACAATTCCCAGTGATCAATCCGCCATTTTGAAAAAACGTCAAGATACTATTCCATCTGTTCCTATTAAAAGAATTGATGTTCCCAAAAAGCAGATTAGTAACGTTGATAAAGCAATCGATGATATTAGGAAGAAGGTGGGCGCTTCGGTAAGCACGACAGATTCGCAGGCACAATCGAGCCGGATGGACAATGCGGAATCCGGCAGGGAGATGAACGCGTATTACACGATAATCTGGTCAAGGATCAAGGGGAAATGGGCACTGCCTCAAGGCATATTACCGAAGGCAAATATCGAGGCTGTTATCCAGGCAAGGATACTCAAGAACGGTGCAGTGGTGGATTTGGGTTTTGAAAAACATTCGGGCAATCGTTATTTTGATGAATCGGCAATGAAGGCCATCAAAAAAGCAAGTCCATTTCCTCCTCTTCCGCAGTGGATTAGAGACAACAGCATTGCAGTAGGCATTAGATTCCATTCGTCGGAATTCCGATAAAAATTTTGAACAACACTGAATAAAGGGTAACGCATTTCAGGTATGAATAACGGCAGAATCGGCAGACGCATACTAATTTTGTGCTTAATGTGTGTATTAATCATTCTGTGTATGCCCATTAGCACCTTTGGCAAGGTTTATATAGATATTAATTCGCCTGCCTTTCAAAAATTTCCTATAGCTATTACAGATTTTAAAAGAACGACTGAGGAAGGACGCCAGCAGGACCTGTCAAACTGGTTTTCTGATAACCTGTCAAAATATCTGAGTATGACGGGATTTTTTAATATTATAAGCAAAAAGGCTTTTCTTGAAGATCAAAAACAGACTGGTTCAACAGATGAGATTATCAGGTTTGCTGATTGGACCGCCATTGGGGCAGAATACCTGGTAAAGGGTTCTTACCTGTATAGCGGCAAGGATCTCATTACGGAGTTTCGTCTTTTTGATGTAGTGAAAGGAGAAATTATCACTGCCAAACGGTACACGGGGACGGTTGAGGACAAGAACGAAATGGTGCGCAAGTTTGCCGGTGAAATTCTTTATGCCCTGACTGGGGATAGGGGTGTATTTGATACAAAGATTGCTTTTGTCCTGAAGAAGGGCCAAACTTCAAACATCTATACCATCAACTTCGACGGCACCGATCTTGTTAAAGTGACTAATCACCAGTCTCTTACACTATCACCGCGCTGGTCACCTGACGGTAAATATATTTCATTTACGTCTTACAAGGATGGAAATCCTGATCTCTATATAAAGGCCGTTAATGGTGCAAAGGCCGACAAGATTGCTGGTTTTGAAGGGATCAACCTGTCCGGCTCCTGGTCGAACGACGGCCAAAGGCTCCTATTAACCCTGAGCAAGGATGGAAGCGAAAATCTTTATATTATGGATCTCGGCAATAGAAATATCAAACGTCTTACCAAAAATTTTGCCATCGACGTTTCACCTACCTGGTCGCCTGATAACCGAAAAATTGCCTTTACTTCGAATCGTTCCGGTTCGCCTCAAATATATATAATGGATTCGGATGGGAACAACATCAAGAGACTTACTTATAACGGAAATTATAACACGTCTCCGTCCTGGTCACCGAAGGGTGACAGAATTGCTTATGAAGGGTTGGTAAATAACCGTTTCCAAATATTTTCCATCAATGAAGATGGCAGCGAACCTTTGCAACTTACTTTAGATAATGTGAACCATGAATCACCTTCATGGTCTCCGGACGGCAGATATTTAGTCTACAGTTCAATCGGGAACGGCAAATGCAGAATTTGTATCATGAACGCAAATGGATCAAATATGAGGATATTGTACGAAAATGCCAGTGGTTGCATAAGCCCGTCCTGGTCCCCCAGGAAGTGACCTCAACAGATAAATTCCTTTTAAAATGATGAATCTTCTCACATCTGCAAAGATATGATCTGTCACACAGCAAATCAAGTCCTCAAAATGAATCTTTATTGCGAAAAGGCCGGTGCGGTCGTGCACATGGAATTGCAACTGTTTGTTGTGACAACAAAAAAAGTAAGACTTGGGATTTTTATGGTTGACCTTTAAGTCAGTTTATGGTTTAGAGAGTATCGAATTAGTAGAAATTAAAGTTACAACCAATCGAGAAAGGAGATCACATGATGAAAAGGAATTTTAAAATAATAATGATAATAGGTTTAATACTATGCTTTTCGATAATGTTTATGACCGGATGTGCTAAAAAGTCGACTGTAAAAGAACAGGCGGTCTCCACTGAAGAGAAAGTTGGCAAGACGGAAGAAGCTCCTCAAGTGTCAAAGCCGCTCAAGGAAGGAGAAATAAAAGCAGGCGAGGCAGAAGCAACGCAGGAAAAGGCCGTATCTGCAAAAGAGGAGATCGCATTTAAAGATATTCATTTTGATTTCGATAAATTCAATCTCAAACCTGAAGCTAGGGACATTCTTAAGCAGCTTGCGGATTGGCTTACAAAAAGCAAAAATTATAATGTGCTCATTGAAGGCAACTGTGATGAAAGAGGGACTACTGAATATAACCTTGCGCTTGGAGAAAGACGTGCTAAGGAAGCTATGAAATATCTTGTTGAACTCGGAATTGATGTGAAAAGGATTAAGACGATAAGTTATGGCAAGGAAAGACCCCTGGATCCAGGGCATAATGAAGATGCTTGGGCAAAAAATAGGAGGGACCATTTTGTCGTGACACTTATTAAAGGTTCATGATGGGGAGATGCAGCAATTGAAAAAAAGCGTACTTTTGTTATTGCTCGCGTATTTCATATTCATTGTAGGTTGTGCTTCGACGGGCGATCTTAGGCGGATTCAAGGGGATATTGATCGGAAGGTCCTCACTTTAAAAGAGGATAATGCAGGTGTCCGAAAAGATATTGAAAAGCTGAACGAGTCGGCTGCTGCTTTACGAAAAAGTCAAACTGAGGTCAATGCCAACATTACTGAAATGAAAGACAGTATCCAGAGCTTGAAAGGGATTACCGAAGGATTAAAAAAAGACATCTCAGTACTGAAGGAAATAAGGGAAAAGCTGGATAATGTATCATTTAAGATAAATTTCATAGAGAACTTCCTCGATATTGGGAAAAAGGAAAACCACTCAGAGGGTGATAAAACAGGAAAGACAGCCGCAAAAAACGCCGTAAAAGGGAAAACAGACAAGGAATCGATATATGCATTAGCCTATGAAACTTTTAAGGAAGGTAAGTATGAGAAAGCCAGGACTGAGTTTCAAAATTTTCTGAAGCAGTATCCTGACACAGAATATTCCGATAATGCTCAATTTTGGATTGGGGAGTGTTATTATTTTGAGAATAAATATGAAAAGGCTATCATTGAATACGAAAAAGTCGTCAAAAACTACGCAAAGGGTAATAAGGTTCCATACGCTTTGTTAAAACAGGGACTCTCTTTCCTGAATCTCGGTGATAAGTCAAGTGCGAGACTGATTCTTCAGCAGATAATAAAAAATTATCCGAACACCAACCAGGCAAGAATAGCAAGGGAAAAGTTAATCGAAATAAAATAGTGGATAAAAAGAGGTTTTATTACTCCCGCAGCCCATTATTGTATCAGTCCAAATGAATAGGCCTGATGCCAGGAGGCGGTTGAAGGTCAAACTGCGCTGAATCTACTCCCGTTGCCACTTGAATATCGGAGTAACGAATAATTATGGTTTGATTGTTATCATCTCCGATTACAATCATAACCTTCTGTGGCATGACAAGACCTTCAATGCAACTATGTTCCATATATTTGGCACTATATAGTCGAGAGTTATTACGGTCGTATGATTCAACGATAACTATCCGGTAGTCCATGTCTATCCAGAGAGATTGAAATTTTCTGTTTTCAGATAGTACGTCAATGCGATAAAGATTCTTATCAAAAGAACCATTCAGTGTAATGGGTTTTTCCATTATATCAGGATGTGTACCAAGAAGGATAGAGGTGATGTCTTCTACTTTAAGTCCCTCAGTAAAGAGAGGTAAAAAACACCCTAAATTTTTTGATGTCGCCTGCCCAATGTAGAATTTACCCTTCTGTGGTAGAAAAACCTTCAACAAATTTTCGTGAACAGTCAATAGGAGATTTGGCGAGCCTATTAATGGTATTACCTCTAATCTTAAAGAAGATGGTCTTTTCAGCATTACGGCAATTTTGAGGGGGTATCTCCCCTCAGAAGTATTTACTTCAACACGTGCGATTGCTTTCAGTGTATTTTTACGGTGGCCATTTCTGTCAGTTTCTCCAAGAACTGCTTGAGGAGAAGTTAAGCCACCTTTTGAGAGTTTGTTAAATGGCAATGTTTGCTTTATGCCGCATCCCGAGAAAATAAGAAAAAATGACAGGATGAAAATGGATTGTAATTTCTTGTGCATTAAGGTCTTTTTTCTTTGGTGAGTACTTCTATCTTTTTTTGTAGATTATTATTATTAGGATTTAATTTCAATGCCCGTTTGTATGTTTCAATTGCTTCGTTGACCCTGCCCGCTTTTGTGTAGGCATCACCTAGGTGTTCGGCAATTGTCGCATCGTTAGGTGTAATGTCCAATGCCTCTTTCAGGTATTTTATGGCTAGATCCGTTCTGCTTTGTCTAAAATAGACCCAACCGAGGCTGTCAATCATATAGCCATTACCTGGTTTTAAATACAGGGCTTTCTTGATCATCTTCTCTGCTTCATCAAGACGTATACCCTTTTCGGCAAGTGTATAACCTATGAAATTCAGTGCCTCCGCGTTATCCGGGTCGATTTTCAAAACTAACTCCATTTCATTAATACTTTCCCGAAAACGATTCGTTTTTTCATAAAGGACGCCGAGACTATAATGCAGATCAATACTTTGCGGTGATACTAACAATCCTTCTCTTAAGATTTCCTCAGCTGATAACAGGTTTTTATTTTCCTCATAAAGGGAAGAAAGGTAAGCGTAAAGTCCTGGTATTTTCTTATTATTATGAATAGCCATTTTCATTACTTCTATAGCCTCATCAATCATATTCTCTTTTTTCAGGATCGTTCCTATATTGATTTGCGCGTATCCATAAAGTTCTGAATCTGCCGGGATCAACTTAAATTCTTCAATAGCCTTATTGTGCTCCTTCATTTCTTCAAACGTTGAGGCAAGAAGATATCTGGCTCTGTGATCATTGGGATTACTTTTTAGTAAGATTAAAAACTCATTGACAGCTTGGTCATGCTTCCCTCTTTCAAGGTATAAGAGTCCCAGGTCGATTAGTGCTGGCTCAAAAGTCGGTTTTATGACCAGCGTCTTTTTGAAGCGCTGTTCCGCTTCTTCGTAGCGTTTCATTTCAGTCAGCATTTTGGCTAGATAATAGTTACCCATCAGATGATCGGGACTGATACTGATCAGATTATTAAAGGCCTGGTATGCTTTTTCATAGTTTCTTTTTTCCGCATAGATGGTGCCGAGATATAAATAGGAAATAGTATTTCTTGGATCAAGTTTTATTACTTTTGTGTATTCGCTGATGGCATTATTATAATCTTTTGTATTCAGATACAACCCACCTAGGAGAAGACGGGTATTTATATTGCCTGGGTTATCGTACAAGGTTTTTTTACAAAGAATGATCGCCTTTTGTATTTCGCCTTTTTCAACGTAAAGTGATATTAGTTCAGTTATAAGGTATGGAGAGTGAGGATCAAAACTCAAGGCCTTCTCATATTCATTAATTGCTTCATCAAGATTATCATCGAGAATGTGAAGAACGCCGAGAGAGTAATGATATGTCGACTCGAAAGATGGCCTGTCTTTCCCGAAGGGGGCAGCTATATCTGTCCCCTTGGCTGGGTAGAATGCACACCCGGCTAGAAACCATAAAATTATAATTATCAATTTTTTGTTCAATTTGTTTCCCATATTGTCAATTTATATAGCCTGATTTTTTAGCAAAAATTCCATACCACAGAGTACCTCAATATTTTGCGGGTAGGGATATCCGATCATTCGCATCACTGATGATTTCGGAAGGTATCCCTTCGTGATAAAATTTAACAGCTTTCGGAATATTGTCTTTTTTAATGATGGTCATGGTCAGCGATTGCCTTTCTTAGGATAAAAAAGCACAATGATGTTTTATATGCAACTTTCGGGCCCTCGGCAAGCTTCCTAGTTCGGCATTCATAATTAAAAAGATTTCCTTTTTTAAGTTAAATAAGCATATTAATTATGCATTGATTCATTTTCTATAATACTTTGATATATTATTGTATACCATGAATATAAGGAATGGCATCAATATCTTTCTGAAGTGATCTCCAGAATTGATGTTCGCTTATGCTTGCAAAGATAGTTTCGTTACTCAGGTTTCTCATCCAGGCGATTATATGGTTCCATTTAGAGGCAGATAAGGATTTTTCTATCTGAACTATGCAAAAAGTTTAAGGCATAAGCAGATTTGCATAGTCGGAAAGGATAGCAAAGTTTGGAAGGAAGTCTATCATAATAGGTTCATACAATCGCGATAGATTATAACTAATATTATCCATTACAATGGTGCTCCGTTTCTTGCAGGTATTATTTTATCGTTATACGGACTGTTATTTCTGTATACAGAGAATAAAACAGCAATGATAAACTGATAAAATTACTACAATCTTTGTCCGTCCTCCTCTTTTAATACCGAACTACTGACTTGCACAGTAACACGTTTGAAAATCAACTTTTCAAATTCTTTTTCATAATGTCCCAACTTTTGATAATATCTATGGCACTTTTTAATTGATTGTCCTGCAATAAAATGTCCTGTTCTCTTTTTAAAGAATCTTCGGCATTCGTTTCCTGTTCTTTTTTTGATTTAATGTGACCCTTCAGGTCTCTCTCCCTAATAAAATCATCCGTTGGTTCTTTATCTTCAGTGGGTTTGATATATTTAACTATGATATCTGGCTTTATTCCCTCGGCCTGTATCGACCGTCCATTTGGTGTATAATATTTCGCCGTGGTCAGTTTCAGGGCAGATCCTTCTTCAAGGGGGATTACAGTTTGTACGGAGCCTTTTCCAAAAGTTTGAGTGCCTATTACCAAAGCTCTCCCATTGTCTTGAAGCGCACCGGATACAATTTCAGAAGCACTGGCAGTACCTTCATTAACCAGAACAACTATGGGACATGTCGGCTCATCACCATCGTCTTTAGCGACTGCTTGGGAATCCATGCTTTTTGTTCTTCCCTTGGTAGAAACAATGATCCCCGATTTCAGAAATATGTCAGCAACTCCAATTGCCTGATTCAATAGACCGCCAGGATTATTTCTAAGATCCAAAATTAGTCCCAAAGGAGCACCGACTTTAGCATTGATATTCTTTATCTCTTTTTTTAGATCATCTACTGTTCTTTCCTGGAATGAAGATATCCTGATATAACCAATACGATCATCAAAGATCTTTGATTTGATGCTTTTTATCTTGATTATATCGCGGGTAATCACAAATTCTTTCGGTTTGGTTATATTTTCCCTTATAATGGTGACAGTAACCTTTGAATCTTTTGGTCCACGCAATTTTTTGACTGCTTCCATTATTGTAATATCTTTGGTTGATATTCCATCAATCTGTATAATCTGATCACCTGCTTTAATACCTGCATTGAAGGCTGGTGTATCCTCGATTGGTGAAACAACGGTTAGAACATCTTTTTTTATAGTAATTTCAATACCGATGCCGCCAAAACTCCCGCGTGTTTCTACTTCCAGTTCTTTATACATATCTGCGGTCATGTATGTGCTATGGGGATCAAGAGATTTCATCATTCCATTGATGGCCCCCTCTATAAGTTTTTTGGACTCTATCTCCTCCACATAATTTTTCTGCACTATGTCAAGAACCTCATTGAACGTTTTCAGATTCTTGTAGATACCTCTCTCCAAGGCAGCCGATACTTGGGAGTCACCCTGAAGGCCAAATAGGACGAAACACGCCAGTAAGCACAATAATAAAAACACTCTCTTATGCATATCTTTCATTCAGACCTCCATTTCATTGGACAAGCAATATAAGAGAAATGGTTTAAAGAATAACACTATTTTCACTTAATTTTCCATAACTTTTTATCTTATTTATGATGCTATTAGATATTTGATAAAATTATCGACAAAGAGCGTTAAAGTGAATAATAAATGAGGGAAAATACAGAATTGTGGATATTGCTATTTGAATATTTGTCTTAAAAATACTAGATGATTCAGCTAGATGGGTTGTTGTGAGGACTTTTTTGTGATATGAATTTTACACTTCCATTTATTGATCCCCCTTCATCAATAATTAACTTATGACATCTAATTTGACCTCTTACATCGGCTGATTTTAAAAGTCTAAGGGTGTCTGTAACTTCAATATCTCCATCGAAAAATCCTGCTATTGTAAGAAAAATTGCATTTATATTAGCGATTACACGGCTATCCTTTTCTGTAAAAACAGTCTCAGCCAGAAGTGTTCCTTCTACAATTCCTTCGATAATCAAATGTCCTTTAAAATGCAGAATTCCTTCAATTTTGCAATTCCTATTTATTATTGAGATATTGTCTTCCCTGTCCATCATTTATTATTCCCAACCTATTGATGTTTTAAATTAAAAGTTTCTCTTAATACAAGATCTCCTTCATTTGAAAACACAAATATTTCACAAGTGTTATAAGTATATTGTGTGGTGATATTTTTATTGATTACTTTATGTTTAATGATGGAAAAAGGGTCGCCATCTTTAAAATTTTGCGGGACTCCATTTAAAAGAACCGTTTGGGGATTCACAAGCCAATTTTCTAATTCCAGACCTTCTGATTTTAAAATAACAAATATATATCCAGATGCGGTGGTATTTTTTGAATTCTTGTTTTTTAACAGAAATGAATAACGGAATGATTGTTTTGTAAGGTTAAAACGTGCCTCAAAATTTTCTATAGAAAGACTGTAAATTTGCGCGATAGCATTTACTTTAGCACTGTCAGCTACCGACTCAGTATTTTTTGCAACAGCCGGTTTAGGTTGTGTTTCTACCCTTGCTGTCAACTCTTCTTTATTTAAACTTCCCAGTCGATTGTGAAACAGAACTGCGGTGAAGGATACTATAATTAGCCCTATGAGTATTACAAGACAAATTGTTAAAAAACTCGTTGATAACTTGAAGGAGCACAATCGCCTCTCGTCTTGAATTACAATAATTGTTATCTTATTCAATTTCTTGCTTGTACTCATTAAAAATATATTTCACTTAGAAATTGTTCTAAAATTTTTCCCAGATATCATCTAATTATTTGATATATTTATTACATATATTTATAGATACTTGCAAACGTTGTCAAGGTAAAATGCGTCAGAAACTTTTGTAGAATTTATATTTTATAATCATAACCTTTCAGTAAAGAAGTTGTTATTGTGTCTTGCTCCGCCAAAAGAAAAAGCATTGATTACACCATTGAAATCTTGTATTAACACTACATTAAAAAATTCCTTTCAGGATATCTTATGGACAAAAGAATTCGGGTGTTGAGAACAGTCATTAGCTATGGCATAATGGCACTCGTGTCTCTTGCTGTTTTCATCTTTGTTCCGGTAATTTACGAAATGAAACAAGAGAGTGATATTTTTTCATGGTATGTTAACCTTGTATCTGCCCAGCCACGGGCAACTGAAACAGTACCTGTAACGGATGAGACGAAACCAACCTCTGTTCACGAAAAAAGCCTGATGGATAATTTGCTGGAGAAACAGAAGCAGCTTGATAATCGAGAGAAGCTGCTGAAAGAAGAAGAGCGAAAAATTGAGGAGTTGAAAAAAGAAGTTTCGGAAAAAATAGAAGTCCTCAGGGTTCTTCAGGAAAGTATGTTGCCGACGATTGAAGTTCAAAAAACGGAGAAAGAAAAAAAATACCAGGTGTTGGCGAAGATGTACGAAGTCACCCCTCCTGAGAAGGCAGCAGCGATATTTGAAAGGATGGATAGAAAAATGGCTGCTGAAATTATGCTTCGTATGAGTAGTAAAAAAGCTGGGGCTGTTTGGGCGCAAATAAATCGCGACGCTGGAGTCGAGATTATCAAGGAAATAACCTCTTCACAGAGTGTTGATGCCGCAAGTGCTGCAAAGATTGCAAAAGAAATCACCGAACAGGCAATTAGTAAACCGGAAACAGTACAGAGCCCCGATGCTGTCGGTACGACTAGAAAGGATAAAGAAATTGCCGGAACGGGAACTAGTAAACAGGAAACTATGCAAATAGTAGATAAAAAGAGCTCCTCAAAAAAAGAACTGAAAACTGCCCGTGCGAAGAAGGCTAATTTAACAAATGTCAAACCCAAGGCATTCAAACCATTTGCAATACAGATTAAAGCCGTTAGGGGTATCGATATGGCAAGGGAGTATACAAAAGTACTCAAAGAGGAAGGCATCGATGCCTACTGGTCTGAAATGAATGTGAAAGGTAGTGGGACGTTATTCAGAATTTTAGTCGGACATTTTGCCAGCCGTGAGGAAGCTCTGAATTATATGAAAAAAAGGCGAATCGACAGTAATTATCCTGGCAGTTATGTTCGGAAGAGCGAGCGGTAGCAATCTACTTCCAAAAAAGAGACAATGGCAGATTTTTTGCGATGCAGTAAAGATGGAGCCTATAAAATATTTGTAAAGCAGTTTACGATTTCTCCGTCGAATTGACTGTTTATGTTTTTTTTCAACTCGGAAACAGCTTCTTTAATTTCCATTGCCTTTCGATATGGGCGGTTGTTTGTCATGGCATCAAAAGCATCTACAACGGTTATAATCCTCGAAAGAAATGGAATATCAGAACCTCGGAGACCATCGGGATATCCTTTACCATCCCACCGTTCATGGTGATGGCGGATTATTAATCTTTCGGTATCTAATATCGGAAGTGGCTTCAGGATATTTTCTCCAACCACAGGGTGGTTTTTAATAATGTCAAATTCTCCATCCGTAAGTCTACCAGGTTTAAGCAGAATATTATCCGGTACCGAGATTTTTCCTACGTCATGCAGCGTCGCTGCTATCTTTAGTGATTCGATTTCATGAGAAGAACAGTTCATAGCTTCTGCGATTTTGATGACAAGGGCCTTAACTCGCATGGAGTGTTCTTCTGTATAATAGTCACGGGCCTGAATTGATGTGACAAGAGATTGGAAGGTGCTTAAAAGATTCATATATAAACTTTCATACAAAAGCCTGTTTTCTATGTTAAGTGAAGCCCTGTTAGCGATGCTTTGAATATAATAAAGGTCTCTTTCCGTATATACATGTTCGTTACTTTTTCCTGAAAGAGCTATGACACCAAAGACCCGGTCCCTTATTTTTAAGGGACCACATATGATAGATGAATATGTGGTATTCTCAATAAGATTTAGAAGCAATGGGTCTTTTCTGCGAACGGTTTCTTTCAGGATAGGATAGAGGGATGGTAATGTAACGCTTTTGAAAGTAGATTGTGATACTCCCTTTACAACAATAGCATCAAATTCCTGAAGATCCTTATCATATAACAGGATGGAGCAAGCTTCCCCTCCGATGACCTTGAGGGCCAGATTAACCATCTCCTGAAAAATTTCATCATTGTTTCTTGTATCTTCAATAGTGTCATATATATAGCTTCGTGTAGATAAGTCACTTATTTTATTAGTTAATGTAGGTGATGTCGATTGGTTATTGTATTCACCAAACATGGTTTTTGCCCTTAAATATACATCAACTTTGCATAATAAATCATCGATGTTAAATGGTTTTGCCAAGAAATCTACTGCACCGGTCTTTATTGCTGAGACGGTAAGGTCGATTGATGGATAGGCTGTAATAAGAATCACATGTGTCGTAGGATTAATTTCTCTGATCCTATCCAGAAGGTCCATGCCATTCATACCGGGCATCATGACATCGCATATGACTAGGTCAAAGTGGTTCTCCTTCAACCACTCCAGGCCTTCAACACCATCACACGCTTCAACTACCGTATAGGTTCCAGAATGACTTATCGCATCAACAACAAGCGATCTGGTTGCAATATCATCATCAACGACCAGTATGGATTGTTTTTTCAGGATATCGACATTCATTTTGTGAGGACATGATCTAGCGTGTGTGTTTTCTGCAGAAAAGGGCACAGGAATTGACTCTCATGTATTATTTTTTGTTGGATTTAAGAAGGATATCCATCAAGCTGTATGAAATTTTATCATAAACAGCCGTTTTATCTGTAGAGTCAAGTGTGACTATATCTACATACTTTTCGCCGGCAGCGTTTTCCGGTTGCGGCAATGTACCAGTTTTAACTTTATTATGTTTACTATATGCCTTTAAGACATTATCAATCTGGTAAGATGAGATAGTCATCACTCAGCTCTGCTACATATGAATTAAAATCCTTCATCTATTTTATCGGAAAAAACGCATAAAACTTTAGCCCTTTTTCCGATAATACGTTAAGATTATAAATCAATTTATATAACTATATGTTAATATTCTGTTTGACTATTGGCTTATTTTTGTTCATATTTGCATTATTGAGTGGCAGTTGTTTAAATATCGTCATAATTAAGAACTACTTTAGAAGAATGTATTATGAAAAAAGTAAAGATATTAATAGCTGAGGACCATGAACTAAGCAGGGAGAATCTTTCTGAAGTACTCAGAAAACAAGGCTATGAAGTTATGGCCGTCGAAGATGGTCGACAGGCCAGGGATGCCTTTATTGAAGATAAGTTTGATCTTGTCATCACCGATTTAAGGATGCCGCATCTGGATGGTCTTCAGCTTCTAGAGTTCATCCAAGGAATTAATCCTGAAAATATTGTGATTATCATTACCGGTCACGGTACCATTAACACGGCTGTGGAAGCAATGAAGCTCGGCGCTTTTGACTATATTACAAAACCGTTGAAGGATGATCTGGTGACATTGACAGTCGAAAGGGCATTATCCTATGCGAGACTCAGGGAAGAAAATATAGCGCTGAGGCGAAATTTGAAAAAAAAGTATGATTTCGACAATATGATTGGTTACAGCGATGGGATGAAAAAGGTCTTTGATACGATTGAAAAAGTTGCTTCTTCTGATAGTACGGTTATGATCTATGGTGAAAGCGGTACTGGTAAAGAATTGGTTGCCAGGGCTGTTCATTTCAATAGTGAAAGAATAAATTCCCCGCTCATTGCTGTGAACTGTGGCGCCATTCCCGAAGAACTTCTTGAAAGTGAGTTGTTTGGCCATGAAAAAGGCGCTTTTACCGGGGCCATCCGTAGCAGGGTCGGCAGATTTGAATTAGCCAACGGAGGGACAATATTTCTTGATGAGATCGGTGATATGAGTCCTGCACTGCAAGTGAAGGTCTTAAGGGTACTACAGGAGAAGCAATTTGAGCGCATCGGGGGAGTTAAGACTCTGCAGGTTGATGTAAGGATTATTGCCGCGACTAATCAGGATTTGGAAAAAGCCATAGCAGAAAAGAGATTTCGGGAAGACCTGTTTTATCGAATTAACGTGATACCTATTCATCTTCCTGCCTTGCGAGAGAGAAGGGTTGATATACCGATGTTGGCTAATCATTTTTTACGAAAATTTAATAAGTTAAAAAGAAAGGCAGTGGAAAAAATTGCTCCTGAAGCAATGGAATGCCTGCTGAGGTATTCCTGGCCTGGAAATGTGAGAGAACTTGAGAACTTAATAGAGATGCTTGTTGTTTTGAAGGAAGAGGGTAATATTGAGGTCGCAGATCTTCCTGATAAAATAGTAATGTTGCCATCTGCGGGGGGGCTTATCAACGGTATAGAAATAACGGATCAGGGAATTAATTATAATGATATTATGGATAAGCTCGAAAAAGACTTGCTTTCCCGCGCTCTGGAAAAAGCCGGGGGTGCAAAAAACAGGGCTGCAAAATTGCTGAACTTAAACAGAACTACTTTTGTTGAAAAATTAAAGAGATTTAAAATTAGTCAGTAAGTCATACCTGTTTAAGAGTTATCCTATTTAGTCTTTATCCCGTTTAAATAATCAATTAGCTTTAGTCACTAAGAAATCCATCGATTCAAAAAGTTCGAGTGTTTGTTTTATGGGATTTGGTATTTATTAGCATCTTGAGAATCCCCTTCCCTTTTTTTGAAATCATTTTTCAGCTTTTAATCGAGATTCACATTATTCTGCTGATAATCTAGGCATTACACTCAATTCCTAAATATACCGGCAACTGTTTCAGAGATATACTGTATTTACAATCCATAAATGCAGAAGGCGTTTCGGTCAAAAATTTGGCAAAATGATGGCTATTTGACATCAATTATTTATGAAAAAGTAATCCAATGAAAAGAAGAGGTTCTTTTAAGCTCCTGTTTATTATAGGGAATAAGCATTTATATTTAGATGGTATATAAATTGCTCAAGTTTGTAGTGGTATATCTATGAAAACAAAATATTAGTCCTATATGCCGCTGCTTTGGGAGACGTTAACTATAAACTTAAAACCATTCACATGGACATTGTCAAGTTATTGTAAATTCTAAGTATGAAGAAATTCATAATATCCATATTAATATTATTTATTGCATACCAACTGGGTGGGATCACTGAAGGCGGTGAAGAGGGTAAGCATGATCGAAATATAGGACAGGCGGAAGTGGCGAAAACAGTTGGGCATGAAAAGGATTCCGATAATACTTTGTATAATCAGGCGATAATTGACTTTCAATCGGGGAACTATTCGAGTGCTTTGGATAAGTTTAGAATGATTTTGCAACAGGAGCCAGATGAATCTCCCAGGAAGGAAAAAGTATTGAGATGTATAGCCGACTGTCATTTTTTCTTGGGCCTAAAAGGAAATAATAATGATCTACTGAGTGCAGTTGATTTTTATAAGAATATTTTGCAGAAATATCCAGGTTCTCGTGGTGAAAACGCTGTTGCTTTATACAGAGTGGCGAAGAGTTATGCAGCTTTAAATTTCTATTATGAAGCGAAAAGGGAGTATGAAAATCTCTATGCCTTGTATCCTGAATCGTCTTATGTACCGGAGAGTGTATTCAGGATGGGGGAAATGCTCTACAAATCAAAGAAATTTGGTGATGCTGCTGAAAAGTTCGAAGAATATATTCGCAAGTTTCCTGAGGGAGAATACATAAAGACAGCTTATTTTAACCTCGGTGATTGCTATTCCCAGATTCATCAGGAAGAGAAAGCCGATAGATGGTATCAAGGTGCCTTAAAAAGATGGCCTGATTTGGGAAACATTCCTGAAGATATCCTCTTGAATCTGGGGTTTCATTACTTCAAAAGTCAGAAATATCCCGATACCCTGAAGATTTTTTTCTTTTATATTAATGTATACCCGGAGAGTGAGAGTTATAAAGAAGTTCTCTTTGTTATTGCTCGTTCGTTTATGGAACTGGGTCAACTTTCTCTTTCCCTCAAGATGTTTAGCATACTAACAGAAAAATTCCCCAACAGCCGCGAAGCTACGGAAAGCGCCATTATCATGGCCAATATTGGTGTGAAGAAACCAGGAATGAAATTGCCCTTTTATTTCCATGGAATGCAAAATTATCGGGATCCTCTCAAGACGTATAATGACACACTCGCAAGATCTCCATCCGGTGAATATTCAGAGGAGTTGCTGTTTCAAAAAGGTTTTGTCCTTTATAACAAAGGCAGATACAAAGAGAGTTTTGATACTTGTGGACGTCTACTGAGACAGTTTCCTCAGGGGAAATATAGGGGAGAGGCCTTTAAGTATTTCCTAGCGACTACAGAGCTTCTGGTAGATGAAAATTATGCAAAGGGGGATTATCCGGCAGTTTCAGAGATATACTTTAAATCCAGAGAAAACGGACTGATCTCTGGAGATTATTTTAAGATGGCATACAAGATGGGCGACAGTCTCAGGCGTGTGGGACTTTATGATGAAGCAATGGAAGTCTTTGAGAAGCTTTTGAAGACTTGCGGAAGTATTACTGACAGGCATAAGACTATTCTGGCAATTGCCGATGTAGACTGTGAAAGAGGTAATTATGAGAATGTCGAGAGGGTCTTGAAGCAGTTGTCGATAACCTCGTTAGACACGGATAGAAGATTGACTCCCCGCGGTGGCAAAAGCAGGTATAAGATGAAAGCAATGGTGAAACCTGTAGAATCTGAAGGTAACATAGAAAAGCACGTCAACAGGATTCTGGGGAATGTTTATTTCAAAAAGGGCCAGTTTGATAAGGCCGCACAAGCATATGCTAAGGTTTTAGATTCCGGCGTTGGTATTGAAGGCATGGCAGTTGTCTATCGAAACTATGCCGAATGTTTGAAAATGATGAAATCACTGTCAATGGCTATAAACAATTATCAGAAAGCCATAGAAGTCTATAACAGGGAAAGTCAAAAGTACCCCATCAATGTCATGACCGATTCATATAGAGGTATAGGAGATTGTCTGCTTGAGGAAAAAAAATACCCGGAAGCAATATCTATGTATAAACAGTCGCTGACAAAGTCTGACAAGAGTACCGAAGGCTTATGGTCAATCTATAATATGGGACAAGGGTATGTAGAATTGAGAAACTCCGAGATGGCGGATAAGACATTTTCGGAGTTAAAAAATAAGGGTGGTGAAGGCTTCTGGTCAACTCTTGCCGATTACGCCTTAAGAGAATATAGCTGGAACGATAAGTATACCGCGTCTCAGAATTGATGCTAAACTATTAAGTAGAATACAGGATTGTTATGAATAATTCAGAAATTGCGGACAGCCAATATCTCTTCTTACAAAAATCCTTTAATGAATTTAATCAAGCAACTACACGGCTTCAAAAAGCCTTTACCAATCTAGAAATAAAGTTTGAACAAATAAACAAGGAATTAGAATTAAAAAATGAGGAACTGAAACAGACAATAGAGGAAAAAGAGAAGGTAAAAAATTATCTCCGGAATATACTTGAAAGCCTTACTACCGGTGTGGTTGTCACGGATCTTGACGGAAAGATAACGACAATAAACAGGTGCGCAGAGACATTTTGGGGCATTTCTCAAGATCAGGCCGAAGGGAAGGACATAAAGTTTTTATTCACTGACTTGAATATTGCAGACTGGAAAATCTTTCATACTGATTATTCGCCAGATAAAGGGGGAAAAATAAATATTAAGGATAAGATTATTGAAATTTTTGTTTCTCCCATGAGGAGTGAGCAGGGGGAGATCATAGGAACTGTCTTTATCCTGCGTGATGTTACCAGGATCGAAAAACTGGAAGAAATGGCAAAGCGAACGGAAAAACTTGCAGCTATGGGTGAGATGGCAGCGAACATTGCTCATGAAATAAGAAATCCTCTCGGCAGCATAGAATTGTTTGCTTCGTTGTTGATGAAGGACATAAAAGATAAAAATTATCAAAGCAGATTGTCAAACATTATTACTTCAGTAAAAAATATGGACAATAAAATTTCAAACCTCCTGCTGTTCACGACACAAAAGAATCCGATAATGAGGAATATTAATCTTCATCGCATAATGAAGGAAGTGCTTCTATTTTCTGATCCAATTATAAAACAGGAGGGTATATCACTATCAGTGACTTATTCAGATGTTGAGCCATATGTAAGAGGTGATGCTGAGTTGCTTAAACAAGTATTCCTCAACATTTTGTTAAATTCTATACAAGCGATGGCGGATGGGGGATCTCTCAGGATTGAAACAATCGTATCTCATGAACGAGAAGTAGTTTCTACAAGTAATAGAAACGTTGAAGTCAGGATCTCTGATACAGGAGTCGGCATTCCAAGGGAGAATCTGAAGAAAATATTTGATCCTTTCTTCAGTACCAGGGAGAGAGGGTCGGGCCTTGGTCTTGCCATTGTCCATAATATTGTCCATGTTCATAACGGTACAATAGATGTTGAAAGTAAGGAGAAAGAAGGGACAATTTTCAGCATCCTCCTTCCCTTGATTCAAGGAATGCAGGACTATGAAATTGCTGACAACTTGAATATCATAGGTGATAGATATGAATAAGAGACCGATTTTAGTGGTTGATGATGATCCATCAATGAGGATGGCCTTATCCGAATCACTGTTAAGCTGCGGGTATCGAGTAGAAGCCGCGGTTGACGGAGCAGATGCCCTAACAAAGTTTAATAAAGGAAAATTTTATGTTGTTATTACAGATATGCGAATGCCGAAGGTCGGTGGTATTGAGGTACTTCGGGGTGTTAAAAAGATCTCACCGCAGACGCATGTTATTGTGATAACGGCTTATGGAACTGTCAATACCGCCGTTCAGGCGATGAAAGAAGGGGCATCTGATTTCATTATGAAGCCCTTTTCCCTAGACGATCTAGAATCGGTTGTAAAAAATGTATTTTCAAGACGTGATAATGGTGAAGGTGAATTATCAAAAGATGAGGAAGAAACCCAATCATCCTTTAAAGAGATTATCACATGCGATAAGAAAATGATGTCTCTGCTAGAATTACTTAAGTGTGTGTCAAAAAGCAAATCCAGCGTCTTGATTCAAGGTGAAAGCGGCACGGGTAAGGAGTTATTTGCCCGATATATTCATCGTAACAGTAACCGATCTCACATGCCGTTTGTTGCAGTTAACTGCGCTGCAGTTCCGCATAATCTTCTTGAAAGTGAAATGTTCGGGTATGAAAAGGGTGCTTTTACTGGTGCATTGCAGAGGAGATTAGGGAAATTCGAACTGGCTGATGGGGGGACCTTATTGCTGGATGAGATCAGCGAGATGGACATGCAGCTCCAGGCAAAGCTCCTCAGGGCCATCCAGGAGGGAGAAATTGATCGACTGGGAGGAAGAGAACCTATTCCCGTCAATGTAAGAATTATCGCAACGACAAACTCAGACTTAAAAAAAGATATTTCGGAAAAAAAATTCAGGGAGGATCTCTTTTACCGGCTAAATGTGATTCCGGTTACAATACCGCCACTCAAGAGTAGGATGGGTGATATCCCATTACTCAGCAATTATTTTCTTAGGAAATATAGCGAGCTTATAGGGAAAACCCCTGTTCTGTCTGATGAAGCTCTGGCATTATTAAAAAGCTATACATGGCCAGGGAATGTCAGAGAACTGGAAAATGTTATAGAGAGGGCCGTGTTGATAGCGGATAGAGGTTCGGTGCGTCCGGAACATTTGCACCTGGAGAAAGATGAAGAGGAATCTGTGGAAGTCGATTCAGCAACAGGTTTTCTTACCGGTTCCACTTTATGGGAAATGGAGAAAAACCTGATTGTTGAAACGCTTAAAGGGGTCAATGGAAATAAAACAAAGGCATCAAAAATTCTAGGTATCAGTGTTCGCACGATGCGTAATAAGTTGCATGAATATAAATTGTCTAATTTATGAATATGACAGTCAAAAAAATGTCTCTTTATGGCACCGGAAAAATTTTCCCATATATCGTAGAGTTTCAGATTGGGTTATGTTTCATGCATTTGGTGCGATACTCTTTAAGTGACCGGTAAGTGTCAAGTGCACGATTGTTAACTATTTTGAATTAAATAGAGAGTACTATGATTAGATTTTATTTGAAAATACGGATATTTTGGTAGTTGTTTGGTATGTCCTTTGCAAAGATAATTTAAAAATAGCCTTTCAGTATTTATTTAGTCATAAAAAACAGGATAATTTATGGATTTTGTGTTTGATAAAACAATGAAACTTTTGTCTTCCATGATCGATTTTCGGTCTCAGAAGCATCAGTTAATTACCTCAAATGTCGCAAATATCGATACGCCTGGATACACATCCAAAGATTTACAATTTAAAGGTATTATCGGGGAAGAGATGCAAAAACAGTTAGTGAAGACTGATAAAAGGCACTTATCCGGGGAGTTTGCAAATACCGGTGTAGTTGATGGAGATATCGTTGATTCCGGAGAGAGGGTGAACATCGAGACCGAGATGACCAATCTTGCAGAAAATCATTTAATGTACAATACATCTGTTGAACTGCTAAGTAGAAAACTGAGAAGTATCAAAGGCGTATTTAATGAGGTGAAGTGATATGGATTTCTATACACCCTTTAGGATTTGTGGAGAGGGGCTTGCGGCCCAACGGGCGAAAATGGATGTTATTGTGAGCAATATAGCCAATATCCATACCACCAGAACGCCCGAAGGGGGACCTTACAAAAGAAAAGTTGTTGTTTTCTCCTCTGAAAATGTCAACAGCAATTTTGATTCTCAGTTAAGAGATGCCATAAAGACGGTGAAGGTCGATGGGGTTGAAGAAGCCAAAGAAGATGAAGCAGTAAAAATGATGCATAATCCCGGTCATCCGGATGCCGATGCAAGGGGCTTTGTAGCCATGCCGAACATCAACCTGGTGACGGAGATGACAGACATGATGCTGACTAACAGGGCGTATGAAGCGTGCGTTACTGCCTTTGATGCGTCTAAGAATATGGCGCTAAAGACAATGGAAATGGGGAAGTAGGAGATAAGTAAAAAAGAGGACGAATATGCCCAAAGCTATGGGAGGTGATTTTAAGGATGAGCGATATATCAATCAGGGGTGAAGCACTTAAGCCTTCAACCGCAGCCGATAAAATAAAAGATGCTAGTCAAGGGGGCGGGACAGAATTCAGTACTATCCTCAAAAACAAGGTTAATGAAATCAACAAGCTTCAGGTAGATGCAGATCAGGCTATTACAAAGGTCGTACTGGGAAATTCCGGAAGCATTCATGAGGCAATAATTGCTTTGGAGAAGGCGGATCTATCATTCAGAAAGATGATACAGGTG
>DASPQI010000467.1:0-2161 GCA_035625045.1 Syntrophales bacterium
CCATAAACATACGCCAATATCTCAGCTACAGCTTTGTATAAATTCGCCGGTATCACCTCGTTTACACTTACCATCTTATTCAATACCTGTGCCAAAGGTTTGTTCTCAACAATGGGCACGTTGTTTTGCCTGGCTATTTCTTTTATTTTTTCAGCTATAAACCCCGCCCCTTTTGCAACAACAACAGGAGCAAACATTTTAAATTGATCGTACTCTAAAGCCACGGCGATATGGTCGGGGTTCGTGATCACAACGTCCGCCTTGGGGACCTTTGCCATCATTCTCTTTCTGGCCATCTCTCTCTGAATACGCCTGATCCTTGCCTTCATTAAAGGATCGCCCTCCGTCTGTTTGTACTCGTCCTTTATCTCCTGCCGTGACATCCTAAGTCCCTTTTCGTATTCCCATCGCTGATACACATAATCCAAAACCGCCAGAACGATCAAAACCCACGACGTCCTTAAAATAATCTTGAATGAAATCTCACCCATGTATGCCATAATATCTCCGATACTTCTGTCCATCAGGGAAGGAAGAACTTCTATTTCCCCCTTTACCGTCACATAGGCAACGTAGCTCACTATGCATAGCTTCACTATACTCTTTATCAATTCAGCAAATGATTTCAGGGAAAACAACCGCTGAAATCCCTTAACCGGATCTATCTTGGAAAATTTTGGTTCCAGTGCCTCCCCTGAAAATACGAAACCCACCTGGATGAAATTGGCCAGTATCCCCGCAATAAGGACAATCATAAGAAGTGGAGCGATAAGGATAAAAATTTCATACACCCATCCTACAGTGAGTGTTTGAATATTATCGGTATTGATAGGCAGCGTCCCTGATTCCCTCAGAAAACCGCTGATGAGACCCATTATTTTTTTTGTCAAGCGGGTGGCGTCAAAATTAAAATATGTCAAACATGCTAATAATACGGTTACTGAGGCTATTTCCTGGCTCTTTGCTACCTGCCCCTTTTTTCTTGCCTCTTCCCGCCGCCTCGGCGTAGCTTGTTCTGTTCTTTCCTGATCTCTATCGTCGTCTGCCATTGACCTATCCTTATCTATTAACTGACACTCAAGTCAAAAAACTGTCTTTTTAACATAAGACTTTTACAAAACTGAAAATTGCTTTCGTGATGGGCAAATCGAAAAACTGAGGTGCTTCCCATAACCATGAGGTAAGGCAAGGTAAGGGACACTATGCACCTCATTATTATTCATCTCCGGAAAACTCCCAGACATAAATTTTACGTATGCTGTAATTTTCGCAGAAGCAAGATAACTGTTAGCGAAGAAAAATTTGAGTCCCGTGAAATCAATTTTCAAAGATCTCATTACATGAGACGGAGAAGCGAAATAATCTCTCCCTCAAGATTTGAGAAGTAACCTTCCACAACCCGCAGAAAGATCGGTAACGTTACTCCGATACCTATCAGGCCGATTGCTATCTGCAGGGGAAAACCGACTATAAATATATTTATCTGGGGCACTGTCCTTGCTACTAGACCCATTCCTACACTCATGAATAATAGGACAGCAATTATAGGCGCTCCTGTTTTGATGGCAACTTCCAGCATATTTCTTACAAAAACGAGTACCAATTGCATCAACTCGCCTGAGAAATGAAAACCGAGGGGAGGTAATATCCTGAAACTTTCTGCTATGGCGTATAAAAAAATATGGTGCCCGTTCATGACCAGGAATATCAACATAGCAATAAGATACTGGAACTGAGATATGATGGACACCTGCTCGTTATTGACGGGATCGATGACATTCACGATGGAAAAACCCATCTGAAATCCTATGAGCTGTCCGGCAAGCTGTATTCCGTCGAATATCAACCTGCCGGCAAACCCGACCATAACACCAATCATGATCTCCCCTGCCATGCGTAATATCAGAGAAAAGATATCGGAACTAAGCCTCCAAACTCCCGTTTGAACAAAAGGAAAGATAAGAAATGAGATTAAAAGGGCTAACCCCACCTTGACCCTGGCAGGAACTGTAACGTCTCCAAGTATTGGGATAGTTATAATCATCGCGCTAACGCGAAGAAAAGTCAGGATGAATATTTCTGTTTGCTCGGCTGTTAAGATTTGCATATGCTTCAATTGAACCGACTGATGTAGTTCAGGTTAGAAAGCCGGATACACATG
>DASPQI010000468.1:0-10760 GCA_035625045.1 Syntrophales bacterium
CGGGCACAGGCATGCATGAAATGATAAAGACGACCGCTGCCATGAGCCCGGCAAGGGGTTTAAAAGACATGTCCTCGCGCGAGCGTTTGTTTAGACTGTACAACCCGTAAGCAACAAAGGGAATGGCAAGGATAAACCAGAAGGCCGCCCAGCCGAATGGTAGAATACCTTCGGATATATGCATGGCATATGCGTCATTTGCAGAAAATAATACGCTTAAATAAATTAAAGAAACGAAAGTGATTTTTATCAAAGTATTTATCATCTAACCTCCAAAGCCCCACCTGCCGGTAGTTTAAGCTCACGGATATCGGGGAGATTCTGAGATTCCTCCAGACGCTTTATGACGAGATCAACAAGGCATTCGTCGAAGCCGAGGTTTTTGCCGAGGATCAATTTCACGTGAGGGTATTTGCGGGCCTTCTCGCATAATAGGTCGGGGATATCCTCGATAAGATGCAGTCCTGAATGAAGGAAATAGGGGATGACAATGATTTTTGTTGCTCCCCTGTCCACGCACTTTTCAAATACCTCGGGAAAATGGGGGCCAAGTTTTGACATGTAGCAGATTTCTATTATCTCCCTCCCAAGCTTTTCCCGCATCCGCCGCGCTATCTTTTCCATGCCTTCTCCCGCCCCGGGTATACGGCTCCCGTGGCCGAGAAGGATGATGGCCTCATTGTTCAGTTTCTTCATCTCTACCTCCCGGCTCTGATTCCGCCAGAGAACATAATGCGTGTATAACACTGACAACAATTGGACTCCCACCACGGCGTCCCTTCAGTGCTATGTAAGGAATGTCCAAAGACATCATCTCCTCTTTGCTTTCGATAACGTGGACGAAGCCGACAGGCATGGCAATCACTACGGCGGGCCGGATGCCCTCTTCGATAATCATGCGGTTAAGCTCCAGCAGGGCAACAGGTGCGTTGCCGAAAACGGCGATGCACCGGGAAAGGATCGGCCTGGCCTTACGGACAGCGAAGAGTGAACGGGGAAGTCCCGATTCACGAGCATCTCTCGCCACATCCGCGTCGGCAATATGGCAGAATATTTGATCCGTCCCGTAGTCATTGTTTACAGCCTTCAGTCTTTCCCTAGAAAGGCCTGACCGTATCATATTCGAGTCAACATAGATGGGGCTTCCATCCTTCAGTGCCTTAATAGCCGAGGAAATGGCATCGGGAGAAAACCTCACGGCCTCCATGACGCTGAAGTCTCCGGTAGTATGAATCATCCGGCGCACTACACGCCATTCGTCGGGAGCAAAATGGTGGCGCGGCGCTTCCCGGTCGATGATTGCAAACGACCATTCCTCAATCTCCTTCCCGGTTTTAGGGTCGGCAAAAAAATGGTGAATGAATGGTTTTTCTCCGCTCATCTGTCAGCTCCGCAATGGTCGATAAAATATCTCAGCGCCTCCGGACGGGAAGCAAGATGGAGATGGGAATAGCTCGCCAGTACCCGGCCGCTCTGAAAGCCCTCTTTCGCAGCGCTGTCGGCGCGGCGCCTTTTCAGGGCGTAGACAGCGCGCCAGGCTGCATCCGCTGTCGGATCGGCGGTCAGTTCCGAGTAGTGGAATTCGTGACCCCTCATAGTCGCGCCTTCGGCGCCCCAGAGAGAATCAGCCTTCAGGGTTACCTCCACGTAACCAAGGGATTTCAGCCGGTCGAGCATCCTGGTAGACGCGGGAATGATTCCGGCCATCGGGTATTGTGCACTGTCTTTTTTCTCCAGTGTCCGGCACAGGTACATCAACCCCCCGCATTCGGCGTACACAGGTCTGCCAGAAGATGAGAATTCCCTTACAGCCGTAAGCATCTGCCGATTGGCGGAGAGAACATCTGCGTGCTCTTCCGGATAACCTCCGCCAATGTAGAGGGCATCGATATTATCGGGAAGACGGCTTTCTGCAAGGGGTGAGAAGTAACGCAGAGTGCAGCCCCTCATTTCCAGTTCATCAAACAGATCCTGATAATAGAAATGGAAGGCAGCATCATGGGCGACACCTATGGAAATGCGTTTGTCTATTTCTAACCCCGCCTGTCCCCCTTTTGTAAAGGGGGATGTAGGGGGATTTTCATCTGTGTGCGAAAATCTCCCCCGCCCCCTCTTTAGAAAAGAGGGGAGTGAGGCAACATCGCCTGGGTCTACGGTTATATTAATTGGCGGTGCACCCCGTGCGATTCCTAGGATATCATCGACGGATGCGTATCGTTCAAAGGCATCCGCCAGACAGCCGAGGACGGATGGGGAGAGGTTTCCTGGATCAGCTGTCACCAGTCCCAGATGGCGACTGGGAAGGTTGGGAAGCGCATCCTGCGGTATTCCACCCACTAAGGGAGGAAGCTGTTCGGCTGCGAGTGAGATTGCCAGCATCGATGCATGACGCTCCGAGCCGCAACGGTTGGCGATCACGCCGGCCAGACGCAAATTCTTTTCGAAAGAGCCATATCCTTTTACTACGGCGGCAATGCTTCTGGCCATGCCGTATACTTCCGCTATCAGGACAACCGGCGCATCAAGCCAGCGCGCGATTTCCGCTGTGCTGCCTTCGGAACCGGCTGGGTCGTATCCATCGAAGAGCCCCATGACGCCTTCGATTACGGAGATATCAGCTCCTTTTGAGGTACGGGCGAACAGCCTGCAAACATAGTCCCTGCCTGTCATCCAGCCGTCGAGGTTGTAGCAGGGTCTGCCCGAGGCCGCAGTTAGATAAGTGGGATCCAAAAAATCGGGCCCCACCTTGAATGTCTGCACAGTGAGGCCGCGCTTTCTCAAGGCCGCTACAATAGCCAAGGTGAGGGACGTCTTTCCCACGCCGCTCTGTGTGCCAGCTATGACGATTCGGGGGTTATCTGTCATCAATACTCAACTCCTTTTTGCGCCTCAAATCCATTTGAAAAACCGTGCTTGACCATGCGCATCTCCGTTACCGTGTCGGCAAGGGATATAATGCCTGTAGTAGCGTTGCGGCCCGTCATGACCACGCACGTTCCGGGGACTCCCTCAAGAACAACATCAATGATCCTTTTATCATCCAGGAGTCCTTTCCACACGGCAATACATATCTCATCGAGTATCACTAAATCGTAACCGCCTGATAGGAGCGCCCGTTCAGCCAGTTCCATACCTTGCTCGGCGGCTTGCCTGTGTTTCTGAAACAGCGGGTCCGCCCGCTCCGGTACAAATCCCCGCCCGGCCTGTACTATCTCGACGCCGGCGATTTGCCTGCATGCAGCAAGCTCTCCTGTGTCTGTATCCGATTTTACGAATTGAATGACCAGGCTCTTCATGCCGTGTCCGCTGGCACGCAGAACCATGCCAAGGGCGGCCGTCGTCTTCCCCTTGCCGTCCCCTGTAAAAAGTATGACCCTTCCCTTATCTTTCATCTTCATTACCTGATCATCTCAACCCCAACAAGCGGTAGATTTTTTCCATATTCAAGGAGTTTCTCACAACGTCAGCCAGTCGGTCGAAGGCAGGCTCCAGATCGTAAGCCGCCATCACCTTGCCGAGAGGGGGTAGCGCCCGGCGGACCCTCAATTTATCTATAAACCACCGGCGGAATTCGTCGGCATCGAATATTCCGTGGAGATATGTGCCCCATAGGAGACCGTTATCCGATTTCACACCGACTACCGCGCCGTCTTCACGGACAACGACAGCAGGGAGGTTGATGCCGTTGGTTTGTCCATGGTGGATCTCGTAGCCCTTTACGGCGAGTCCTGAATCGACATGCCTTGCCATGACTGATTCCAGCGTCTTCTCGATAGCCAGGCTGGTTGTAACCGGCAAGAGTCCCAGTCCTTCGATGGACCTTCCTGCCGACTCGATGCCGTGAGGGTCAGCAATCTCACTGCCGAGGATCTGAAAACCGCCGCAGATGCCGACTATTTCCGTCTTTCCGTTATGGGCGAGATGGGCTATCTTTTCTGCGAGGCCGCCTTTCTTCAAGTAATCCAGGTCGCCGATGACGTTCTTACTGCCCGGCAGAATGACGGCATCGGGATTGTTCATGTCACGGGGTTCCCGGATGACGGACAGATGCACATCAGGCTCCAGGCGGAGCGAATCAAAATCGGTAAAATTTGATATGTGGGGAAGATCAATCAGAGCAATCTCTACGGCATCATCGGCCGGGTGGATATTTTCTTTTGGGCCGCTCTTGAACGTGACTGAGTCTTCTTCCGGCAAGCCCAGGTCCCAGAGATAGGGAACCACGCCGAAAGTCGGCCGGCCAGTGAAACGCTCCACATAATTGATGGCATCATCGAGAAGCGATTTATTACCCCGGAAACGGTTGATCACGAATCCAGCCACCAATGCCCGCTCCCATTCCGCGAGGACCTCCATCGTCCCTACGAAGGACGCGAAGACTCCTCCCCGGTCGATATCGCTTACAAGAATGACAGGTGATCGCGCATAGCGCGCCATGGTCATGTTCACGATGTCATGGTGCTTCAGATTTACCTCCGCAGGACTGCCGGCCCCTTCGAGGATTATCACATCATGCTCTGAGGCGAGGGAGTCATAGGCCTTTTTTACCGCTGCGAACGCTTCCGGCTTGTATCGTATGTATTGCTCAACGTCCATGTTGCCTATGGGTTTTCCCATCAGGATGACTTGGGCGCCAGTGTCACTGCTCGGTTTGAGGAGAATCGGGTTCATCCGCACGTCCGGGTCTATCCGGCAGGCCTGGGCCTGAACGACCTGGGCACGGCCCATCTCACCGCCGTCCCGTGTGACATATGAGTTCAGCGACATATTCTGTGCCTTGAACGGAGCGACGCTGTAACCGTCCTGGAGAAGTATCCGGCAGAGGGCCGCCGCCATGATGCTCTTGCCTGCATTGGAGCTCGTTCCCTGGAACATGATGGCGGGCTTTAATTTTCTTACTGCGGGTTTTTGGGCAACACCGAGGGCATTCCTCAAGGCATTGCAGAGATGCCCATTTTCTTCCGCGGTCCTCACGGCCACACGGAAGAACCTTGAATCCAGACCATCGAAATTTTCGCAGACCCTGATGGCAATCCCTGTGCGAATGAGTTCTTTGGCCAGCTTCGGGGCATCGATTCCGCTCCGGTCGATCCGGACCATAAGGAAATTCGCCGCGCCTGGATGCACGTAAAGACCGGGGATGGACCGCAGTTCCTCTGCTAGTGATTCTCGTTCTGCCCGGACGTACTCCTTCGACTTTCTCGCATATTCTGCATCCATAAGCGCCGCTTCTCCGACCACCTGGGCAAAGGTATTAACTGACCAGGGCGGCATAAACTCCCGGATACGTGAGGTTACGGCTGGATCAGCGACGGCGCAGCCCAATCGGAGCCCCGGAATAGCAAAGAACTTGGTGAAGGAAAGGAGGACGATCACATTAGCAGGCCGTCTATGGGTCAGGCTGTTCATGCCTTCCACAAAATCCGCGAATGCTTCATCGACAACAAAGGTAGTTGCACCATTCCTCAGGGCCATGTTCCTCAGCTCTTTGGCATCGCAGAGGACTCCTGTGGGGTTATTCGGCTGGCCGATGAAGACAATATCATTTCCCGTAATTCGCGATTCGATGGCCGGAATATCAAATCGGAATCCGTCTTCCTCTTTCATGAAGACTTTTTCCACTGTAAGCCCGGATAACTCCGAAGCCCGTGCGTAATCGAAATAAGTGGGGACAGGGATCACAGCACGGCTTGCTGATAAGACACGGGGAATGAGATAGAGGAGTTCTGTGGAACCGTTTCCGGCTACGACTTCGTCTTTTGCAACTCCGTAACGGGAGGAAATGGCGTCGGTAAGAGCACTACAGTCCGGATCGGGATAATGGGTAAGCGAGCCGATAGCCCGGCTTATGAGGGGACGGAACCACTCCGGCAGACCTAGTGGGTTGATACTCGCAGAGAAGTCCAGGATATCCCCTGCGGCAATACCCGCCGATAGTGCCAGTTGTCTTACATTTCCGCCATGCCTGTTTGTCGGGATTGGCCCTCTCTTCATTTACCCAACCTCCCTGAAACACAGAGACATAGCCTGAGCGCAATAATCCTTGCTGTTCGAAATGGCGGATTTGTGGAACAGAGATAAAAGAGATATGAAAATTAATGTAAACGTAACAACCCCCCCTCGAGGAACTTCGATGGACTGGTTTTCCGGCTTCGGGCCGCCTACTTACCCGCCTTCCCGTCATAAACTTATCATAACAGTGGCTACCGGGTTTTCGTTCCCTTCACGGCTGCGGGGCAGCGGGGGATTTTAACCCCTCTTCCACACATCCATCTGCATGTATTGAACTGTTAAGTTGACCCCTAACAAAGGTGGGTTTATTTGTCAAGGGTTAAATCAATGAGACTTGGTGCTTTTAAAAGGTAAAGCCGAAAAAACACCTTAGTCGAATTGACCCTGAGTGAATGAAACGAATTGAAAGGTCTCGGATTTATTCTCCACAGCTTGCTCAAGGAGAATTGGTCGGGACTTACCATAATATTGATTGATTGCCAAAGGTCAGACCTTGAGGTCTATGAGCTGTTTCTCCATCTCATCTTTTGTCTGAATGGTCTTGATATTTGCACTGAAGTCATGTTGGGTGACAATCAGATTAACGAGTTCTTCTGCAAGGTTGACGTTTGACGATTCCTGGGCATTGCCCTTTTCATCTGGAGGTAAAATGTCATCGGGTGTATTAACCTGGCTAATAGAGACCTTGACACCGGAAGGATAGACATCTTCCATTTCAACCCGGCTCTTTTTGAAATTATTCGTCTCGGAGTTGGCAATATTGTTGGCCGTTACATCCATCTTTCGGAATAAAGCACTCAAAGCAGAGAGAGCTGTATTAAATGCTTCTGACATAGGTTTCCTCCTTATCGTATTACTTTGTTGTATAATCGGCTTCCCGGGGGGGGGGAAACTTTAATCTTTTTTAAATAATTCTGGCTCTTTAGCTTATCCGAACCAGCCTATCAAAAAGACACCTGTTATCATGATGATAGCCCCTGCCAATCGCTCCATGATTTTTTCTTCCTTAAACAATAATGCGCCATAGACTACCCCAAATAAGAGGCTCATCCGTTTCAGGGATATCATGTAGGCTACGTTTGTCAGCGAAACAGCCAGCATGTGGCTGAAGATCTCCACAGCTACAATTGCACCAAGGGCCAAACCAACCAGCGGTTTTTTCATGAGATTTTTCCGAGGGCCGGCATTCGCCGCTGCGGGAAGAAAAAGGACCATTAACGTTGTGAGGGCGACATTATAAACAATGCCGAAAAAATAGGGATTGGAATGAATGATGGCAAGTTTGCCAATAGTAGAGGTGAAGGCATATATAAAAGAAACCAATAACATAAGGCGCGACCCCGGTTCTTTGAAAATAGCCATCAGGGGGCCCACCAGTCCGTACCTAGTATGGGAAAGATTGAGAGAATATGCCCCGGCCATAATCAGAATTATACCCCACAATCCGCCGGTGCTGATTTTTTCGCCTAATATTAACCAGCCTGTTAGGATAATGAAGCCCGGTGTAAATGCCAGGAAGGGTACGGTCAGAGACAGGGGTGAAACCTTAATGGCCTTCATGTAGCAATAGAACGCCAGTGCTTCTAAAGGCAGACCGGCAAGCATACAGAGCCAGAATGTAGAATCCGGGATTACAAGTGGGATAAATAAAAGGGATATCAGCATCCAGGGTAAGGTATAGCCCAGTCTGATAAGCCCCATCATATAAGGGGATTGGTCACTGAAAGATTTTTTTGTTAAGGCGTCGGAAGTGGCAAGGGTGAAAGCGGCGAGCAGGGAAAGAAAAAACCAGGACACAAAATTGTATCACTTTCTATTAATTTTTATCTTGGTATCTGCGGTTGTACCCACTTATTTGTACTCCCATCATAAAACCACTTATCGGGGAAGCCTCGGCGTTTTGTATAAGTGGGCTTCCTGGCCCAGATGATCAACTCTCTGTAGGCCTCGTGGATTTTTCTAAATGTTGCGGCATCGCCTCCGCTATCAGGATGGTGTATCTTTGCCTGGCGCCGATAGGCGTTTTTTATGCTGTTTTGTAATTCAGCGGCGCTCAACTCCGATTTGTTAAGCTTAAGATGGGATAAGTGCGTAGCCTTAATGGAAGGAACTTTTACCATTGTCGGTTTGACGGATAGTACCGGCCCGCCATTCCTGACGGCCTGCGCAAGTACGCGAAATGAGGCCATATATCGCTTATTTGTTCTTTTTCTTTCTGCCCACCAGATACTGCCTAACATATCGGCCATCTTGCTGAAATCTTCTGCGGGCTTTCTGCCGGGAGACCTCGGATAGAAAAAGCTGAATATCTCCTCAGATCCATAGGGAAGCATATCCATTATTATCATAACGTCGGAAAAGTAAAACGTCGCGTACTTCGCGTTCAATGCTTTTATTAAACCGGTTCTCACCTCAAGCTTATAATGGAGCCGTTTTCTGCATTCCATGGAGCAGTACCTGCGCCTGCTGCTATTTACAATAGTACCGCAGGCAAGACATCTGCCTTTTTTCTTGCCGTTTGGCTCCATTATATTTCGGATTATTAATTGTTTCATAACACTACAAAGTGCAATATAATGCACGTTATCACATATTACAAAATGGGATCAAAGTCAATCGCATTCAACATTTCATCTTGCCTCTCTATTGATTATTATAATATAATAAAGAATTGAAAAAATGGATAGTTGTTCCTGTCTTTTCCCGGTGGGATGTCATATGAGAATAACTTTGGCATTTATCTGCTTTATTGTTTTATCAGCCATATTTACATCTGCCTCCCTGTCGGATGTTGTTGTCTATGATATCGTGACGCTGAAGGGCCGGGAGGTTATACTCAAAGCCGAGACCCGGGGAACAATGCTCAGCAAAGGCGGAGAGCTCGTGGAGTTCTTTGTTAATGGAAAGTCTATTGGGAAGAACCTTTCCGGCGGAGATGGATTTGCCGTGAAACGGTTTGTCCCGTTAAAAGCAGGTCTGAATAAAATACTCGTGAAGTCCGGAGATGACAAAGACAGCGGTGTGCTTCTCGCGCTCCCCAAAAATGCGAAGATTGTTTTTGTTGATGTAGAGGGATCTCTGCTGGAAGGGCCATTTGCGATAGCAGCAAAACCGGGGAGTAGAAAGGCCCTGGAAAAAATTCAAAAAAGATTTCCGATGGTGTTTCTTAAAAAGGGTTTTTTAAATGTGAAGGCTATAAGATCATGGCTGAAGAATAATGACTTTCCAGATGCACCGGTGCTGCCATGGAGCCGGGGTGCAGTATTTGATGAATTAAAGGAAAAGGATTTAAAAATTAAGGCCATCATAGGCGCGCCAGACGTGATTGAATCTGCAGAGTCTTATAAACCGCGCGCCTTCAGTTTTGATTCAGTGGAGGATGCGGAAGTCGTTGAAAACTGGGAGGAGATAGAAAAAAAGTTAAGATGACATTTTCTTTATGGCTGTCCTCAGGCTGTGTACCTTTGCTACAATATCCGTAGCTCCCACGATTTCTGTCACCAGCGCAATACATCGGGCTCCCCTGCAATATACATCCGCTATATTATGCTCTTTGATTCCGCCTATGGCCACAAACGGCAGCCTGATATTCTTCACAACATATTCGAGATATTCCAATCCCACCGGGTTGCAGACATCCTTCTTGGTATTTGTCGCAAAGATGGGACCGACCCCTATATAATCAACGCCTAGCTTAACCGCAGCCTCGGCCTGGGCGGGAGAATGAGTGGAAAGGCCGATGAACATCTTTCCCTTCACAAGTTCTTTTACCGCCGCCGGGGGCAGGTCATCCTGGCCCAGGTGCAGCCCGTCTGCCTCCACCAGCAAAGCCAGATCTACGTGGTCGTTTACGATGAAGGTGACACCGGCATCCCTGGTCATCTCTCTGATCCTCAGACATTCTTCGTACATCTGCCGGTCGCTCTTTTCTTTTTCGCGGTATTGAATAATTTTGATCCCGGCCTCAATCATGCGCGCCACAACTTCAATATTGCTCCTCCCCTGGGAGTATTCTTCTGCTGTAATACCGTAGATGTCCGTGTTCAGCGGGCCGGCCGGCCTTCGTTTATCCATAATCATATTTTTTCCATCCTTCAAACTTATTAGTACGGCAAGTAAAAATATCAAAGTATGTCATGCCGGACTTGATCCGGCATCCAGTCTTTTCACCGTATTCCTGCTTTTGCAGGAATGATAAAAACATCTGCCTTTAAACGATCCTTTATAAAAACTGCCAGTCTTTATATACCGGCTGGTAGCCCTGGGAGTAAATCACCTTTGCCATCTCGGAAACGCTCCGTTCATCCGAGATATCGAATTGACCGGCCGAATAGTATTCTGAACGGCCACCGACGGCGGTACAGGAACCGGCGGACATCCTGGTGGCGCCCAGTCTAATCAGACGGTCCCGCAGTTCGGAGCGCTCCCTTGTGGAAATGGTAATCCCACCCCGGGGCATAAAAAGCCTGAACGCCAGCATGTACTGCACCAGGTTCCTGTCATTCACATCAACCCTGGGCTGGAATCCGCCCAGGTGTGGGCGCATCCGAGGCGGCGAGATGCTCATTTCTACTTCGGGGAACAGATTCTGCAGATAGTCAGCATGCAGCCCTGTGAAAAATGCCTCGGTCCGCCAATTGTTCAATCCCAGCAGGGCGCCTACGTTGACCGTCCTTATTCCTGCCCGGCACGCGCGTTCCGGCGCTTCCAGGCGATAGCGGTAGTTTCGTTTCGGACCTGCGGGGTGC
>DASPQI010000469.1:0-5748 GCA_035625045.1 Syntrophales bacterium
CATAAGGGACACGGGAAAAGGGATAAGAAAAGAGGAAATAAAGAATATTTTCAAACCATTTTACACAACAAAGGAAAGGGGAGTCGGTCTTGGGCTTGCCATCTCCCAGAAAATCATTAAGAATCATGGCGGCTATATAAAGGTCAAATCTATCCCCATGCAGGGGAGTATTTTCTATATAAGGCTGGGTGTTACTCCTTAACAAAGGCAGGCTGTTGAAAATTCAGGTGTATTATGTCGGATAAAATACTTATTGTTGATGATGAACTCAATATGCGGCTGGTTTTGAAGGCCTTACTGAATAAGGAAGGGTATGACGTTGCCACTGCATCGGATGGCCTTGAGGCTTTGAAAATCCTCAGAGGCGGTGACGTGGAAGTTGTTGTGACTGATCTGAAGATGCCTAAGCTTGATGGCATGGGCCTTCTGGAAAGAGTAATCCGCGATTATCCTTCCACGCCGGTTATCATTATAACCGCTCATGGTACCATTGCCACAGCCGTGGATGCGTTGAAGAAGGGTGCCTTTGATTATATTACGAAGCCGTTTGAGAGGGATGAATTAAAAAATATAATACATAAGGCCATAAAGACCCGGCGCTTGGATGAAGAAGAGCTCTTTGTCAGTCATGATGAGATAGACCGGCAGGGGATAGTAGGATCAAGTGAGCCCATGTTGAAAATATATGATACCATCAAAAAGGTAGCCCCGACATTGACAACCGTGATGATTACCGGTGAAACAGGTACCGGAAAAGAGCTCATTGCCTATGCTATTCATATCAACAGCCCCCGCAGGAATAACCCGTTTGTGAAAATTAACTGTGCCGCCATCGCGGAGAACCTGATTGAAAGCGAGCTTTTCGGTCATGAGAAGGGGGCCTTTACCGGGGCAGTGTCCACGAAGCAGGGTAAATTCGAATTGGCGGACAAGGGGACATTGTTTTTGGATGAAGTTGGAGAAATCCCCAGAGACATGCAGGTAAAGCTCCTCAGGGTGATCCAGGATCATGAATTTGAGCGCGTCGGAGGGCTGCGTACGATCAAGGTGGATGTCAGGTTGATTGCAGCGACAAACAGGAATCTTCTTCAGGATGTGAAAGACGGCAGATTCAGAGAAGATCTTTATTACCGGCTCAACGTTTTCCCAACACACCTGCCTCCCCTTCGGGAGAGAAAAGAGGACATACTTCCCCTTACTGACTACTTTATCGAGAAATTCAACAAAAAGTTAGACAGAACGGTAAAACATATCGATTCAAGAGTAAAAGACGTCCTTGTAAATTATGATTGGCCCGGCAATATAAGAGAACTGGAAAATTTCATAGAACGGATCGTTCTCATGACCGGTGTAGATACGATTACTCTCGAAGATATTCCACCGGAATGGAAATCGGCTGCTGAGGCGTATTCCATTTCCCAGACAGCAGGACAGAAAAGGCCCTTCAAAGAATTCGTGAAGAGTCATATGGAAGAGGTAGAAAGGCAGACCATCATACAGTGTCTGGAGGAGTGCGGCGGTAATGTGACCAAGGCGGCGCAGCGTCTTGGTCTCAGCAGGAAAGGTCTGCAATTGAAGATGATAAAATATAATCTTCGTAAATAAAAAAATTCTAAAAAAGTGGAAATTGGCTTCAACAGTGCTCAAAATCTTTTTCCGACCATTCTAACGCTCGCTCCACTGCAAAGACAACAACTCGCGCTTCGCGCTCAGACATTTGCCTTTGCGGTCGTTGCGCTTCGCGAAGAATGGTGGTGAAAAAATCTTAGATTCGCTCTTTCTGAATTCAATTTCCAGAAGTTTCATTTCAAACTTTGCCGGGGGTGGATATGAAAACTTTGGTTTTCACAAGGCAGGATGTAGAAAAAGTGTTAAGCCCATCGGTGGCCAATAATGCCATCGAAAGGGCATTCAAGGCATATGGCCTTGGCCAGGCCGATATGCCTGCAAAGAGCTATCTCTATTTCGAAAAGGGAGATCTGCGTGCCATGCCTGCTTACATTCACGGACAGGGTTTCGACATTGCCGGGATAAAAAGTGTAAATGTGCATCCCGAAAATGCCAAATACAACCTTCCCACGGTCATGGCGGTGATCATCCTCATTGATCCTGAAAACGGTTATCCCCTCGCTATATTGGACGGCACATACTTGACCAGCATACGTACCGGTGCCGCGGGAGCGCTGGCAGTAAAACTATTGGGCAAAAAGAACTCTAAAGTTGCAGGATTTGTCGGCTGCGGCGTTCAGGCACGCACGCAGTTGATGTGTATACTGGAAATGCAGAAACTGAAATCTATTAAAATATGGCAGTTCGAACCGAAGGATCAGTACGCCCCGCGGTTCAAGGATTGGGTGGACAAAACCTACGGGTTGGAAACAGTAATTTCCCCGGATATTGATGAAATAACGACTGGAGTAGATATCCTTATTACTACAACGCCATCCCGAAAGCCTTTGGTGAACAGAGTTTCACCGGGCACTCATATTAATGCCATCGGCGCGGATGCCGAAGGAAAACAGGAGATCAATTCTAAAATTCTCAGGCAGGCAAAGCTGGTCATTGATGATTGGGCACAGGCATCACACAGCGGTGAGATTAATGTGCCTTTCCGGAGAAAACAGATTTCCGAGAAGAATATTTACGCCAGCCTCGGAGAAATCACCGCGGGCAAGAAAAAAGGAAGGACATCGGAAAAGGAAATTACACTCTTCGATTCCACAGGCCTGGCCATTCAGGATGTGTCCTGCGCATACACAGTTTATAAAGCCCTCAAAGACAAGCCGGGAATTAAACAGATTTCATTGTTTTGAGGCGTCAAAGCTTCTTGTCTGTGATCCACATATCTATCAGGTATTTCTGTCCAGATGACTGGCGCGAACACCGATGAGGCGCACCTTCTTTTTTAGATCAACCCGTTTCAGGCAGGCGAAGGCCGCCTTTCTTATTTCCTCTTCTGAATCCGTCGGATTGGGTAAGGTGTGTGCACGTGTCAGGGTTTCGAAATCACTGAACCGGACCTTGACGGTGAATGTCCTTGCCGCAAAGCCGCTGTCTTTCATGTCTGTTACGACTTCCCTGGTCAGTTCTGCCAGAGTTCTCGCGATTGCCTGCCAGTTGCTCACATCCTTCTGGAAGGTCGTCTCCCTGCTTATGGATTTTGGTTCCCAGTGGGTTATAAGGGGGCTGTCATCAATTCCCTTGGAAGCATGATAGAGATAAGTTCCATAGGAAGGGCCGAATCTGTCCGTGAGCGTCTCCAAGGGCAAAGAGGCGAGGGTCCCAATCATGTCAATTCCCATTTCTTTGAGATATCTTTCCGTCTTTGGACCGATCCCCCAGAGTTTCCTGACCGGTAACGGACGCAGTATCCTCGCTATATCATTTTCCAGGATTATGGTGAGACCGTCCGGCTTATCCATATCGGAAGCGATCTTTGCGAGGAGCTTATTAGGGGCAATGCCTATCGAGCCGGTCAGCCCCGTCTCTTCTTTGATCTCCTTTTTAATTTCTTTCGCAATTTCATCTGAAGGTTTGTCTATCTCGGATATATCGAGAAATGCCTCATCAATTCCCACGTCCTCAACGAGGGGCGTGAACCTACGGAGGATAGCCTTGATCTTCTGGGATTCTCTTGAATATGCTTCGTAATCGACAGGAAGAAAGACTGCGTGAGGGCACAGGTTATAGGCAGTCTTCAAGGGCATAGCGGAATGGATGCCGAACTTTCGCGCCTCATAAGAGGCTGTGGATACGACACCTCTCTTGGTGGGATCACCGACCCCTCCTATTACCAGAGGCTTGCCGATTAATTCAGGGTGCCTTTTCTCCTCCACAGCGGCGAAAAAGGCGTCCATATCAATGTGAAGGATTCGTCTCAAGGTTCATCATTCAAAATTGTTCACGATTACCGGTTTGTCCCAAAGACTTTGTTATATAGAGAGGCAAAGCTGTCTTTACCTGTTGCGAGCATCAGTGTCAGCGGCATCGCTTTCTTTCCCAGCCTGACCATCTGTTCCGCCGTTTCTCTGATGTCCCACTGGGCGTGCCTGTCTCCCCGGAGGCGGGCGATATGGTACAGCTCTCTGGCATTGATCTTCATGGAAATCCGTTTGCGGTGCGCGTTGGTGAGGACATAGCCGGCCGCCAAAGAGGCTTTCAGCTTTATCCGTCCATATGCATTTTCTGTCTTGCCGATTATCCGGCGGAACTGTTTATCCATGCCGATATCCGTGATCGCGGGCGGGATGGTTATGCCGAGGGATGGATCATATTCCTGGCCGGTGATGGTTGCCATGCGATGACGTTTCATCTGTGCGAAACAGCTTGCGCTTATTATCAGCTCAAAATGAAGATCGACGTTTTCCATTTCCCTCAGAACGGAATCGTGCGCTTTCATATGCCTGAAAGCGGTCTTGATCAGATTTTGTTTATCCCGCTTATCCATAGAAGAGGTAATTTGCAGGCACTGTGACATCGGTAAATTTGATGAAGAATGGATAAGTGAGGCTATGGCCCTGTCATCCGCGTCAGACGTCGCATGGATGAGATATACTGTCTTCCCGGAAGCAGGTGCTTTTCCCATCCTTTTCTTGCCGCCCAGTATCTTTATCCCTTCCTTTAATGCCTGTCTCGTTAAACGGTCATAGTCCGTGGCCTCGGTATAGCGGATAAGCGAGGGGGCAACCTCCTTCGTTGCCTCGAAAAGTTTCCGGCTGTATACCTGCGCCTCGGCCAGGGGATGCGCTGCAAGGCGGCGGAGCATCAGCTCCAGATTCCTGGCGTTGATGGTCATGCCTAATTGTGTTTCCATGGCCAGGGGAAGAATGTAACGGGCATCTTCCTTTGCCCAACCTTCCAGCATGGACCTGTTTGCCGGGTCGGCTGCCAGGTCTTTATTTTTCTCAAAGACATAATGTCTCAGTTTTTCGTACAGCTCATGGTAAAAAAGATTTTGTTCCCGGATGGCACCAACATATATCTCTTCCAGATCAGACCGGCTGATTTCTTCGGGGATGACAAAGTCATCCTTGAGAAGGACATACCGCTGTGATTTTTCCGTGTAGGAACAGAGGCGGAATTTTTCGATCTCTTCCACGAGAAGGCGGGAGACACCGATTACATCTATGTTGAAGACGGCATGTTCGGCAATGGAGCTGTGCCCCATCTCAAAGACGATGTTCCGGTTGGACTGGCGCGCCTTTTCGACTTCGTGCCGGGCCAGCTCTCTCAGTTCTTCGACGGACCTGGGACTGCGGCTGATCCGAGCATAAGCGGCGGAGACCGTCTCCGGTGTCAGGTTCTTCTGCGCGGGATGGGATTCCTGAAATTCCTTTATCGTTTCATAATCCAGATTGTAGCCGGCAAGAAAAATCTTCACGGTTGCATCCTTTCGATATTTACCACTTGACAACTTCCACGTGGGAGAGCGTGCGTCCCAGGAAGCTTTCTCCGATCGTCTGAAAGTGATATGGCACATCGGTTACGTAGTACCTGTATTCCGGGGGAGTCCGTGCAGGATTCCCGGAATTAGTTTCATTCAGTAAATGGGCAGTGATGGCGGCCATAGCCTCTGCAGAATCCACAAGGTGGATTTCAGGTCCTGCAACTTCCCGTATGAGGGGTTTTATAAGGGGATAATGGGTGCACCCCAAGACGAGGGTATCTATGTGCTCCGCGAGAACCGGTCTGAGATATTCCTGGGCGGTAAGAAGGGTAACGGGATGGTTCAGCCACCCTTCCTCAACC
>DASPQI010000470.1:0-5829 GCA_035625045.1 Syntrophales bacterium
ATAAGGCTATACCAAAAGAACCGAAACCAAAGGTAGCCCCGCCGGTGGAGGTGGTACATAAACCCGTCGTTCCTGAAGAAGTAAAACCACCTGTGCCCACAAAACCGGAAGAACCCGTAGTTGAAAAGAAAGAAGAAATCCAGAAAAAGACAGCCGAGGTAGCTGAAGAAATACCGAAGAAACCTAAAAAGAAAATTGAAGTAGTTGAAAAAAAGGCAGCTCCTCCGGAAGTAAAAGAGGTCCCGAAAAAAGAGGAGAAGAAAGAGGAAATATCCCGTCAGATACCGAAGGAATCCGTCGTAGAAGCCAAAAAAGAACCGGCCAAGAAGCCCGATCTTAAGATTGTAAAAGAAATTACCCCTCCCAAAGTAGTGGAAAAACCAGCCAAGTGGGAACCTGAAAAGCCTAAATTAAAAGGTAAAAGACCTGTTGAAGTTGTGATGGAAGAACTGCCATCGGCGCGGAAAAAGGCTTTTATTAAGAAGCTTGTCGACAAAAAAGACAGGCGTGAGGATCTCGATAGGGAAGAAAGAGTCATCAAATGGAGGGACGGCAAAAAGCAGGTTACTGCTAAAATGAAAAAGACAGTAATTACTGTCCCGAAAGCGATTAAAAGAAGGATAAAGGTGGGTGAGGTCATAACCGTCGGTGAGCTTGCTAAAAAAATGGGAGTTAAGGCGAGTGAAGTAATTAATAAACTTATAGGACTTGGACTGATGGTTACAATAAACCAGGGTATAGAGTCTGATGCCGCAACGCTCATCGCCGGTGAATTTGGATATCAAGTAGAATCGGTTGGGACCGAATACGACGAATCCCTCCAAAAAGTTGAACCGTTATCTGAAAACCTGAAAGCAAGGGCACCTGTAGTCACTATAATGGGACATGTTGATCACGGAAAAACATCTCTTCTGGACGCAATAAGAGAGACAAACGTGATAGCAGGTGAGGTAGGTGGCATTACACAGGCTATCGGTGCATATCATGTGCATATTAAAGACAGAGATATAGTATTTCTCGATACCCCCGGCCATGAAGCTTTCACTGCCATGAGGGCAAGGGGAGCGCATGTAACTGATATTGTTATATTGGTAGTTGCTGCTGATGATGGTGTAAAGGACCAAACCATAGAGGCCATTAACCACGCAAGGGTGGCAGGAGTTCCTATAATCGTTGCCGTCAATAAAATAGACAAACCCGGTGCTGACCCGGGAAAAATCAAACAAGTCCTGACAGAATATAATCTTACGCCGGAGGAGTGGGGTGGAGATACCATATATTGTGATGTCTCTGCAAAAAAGAAGCTGGGTATAGAAGAACTCCTGGAAATGATCCTCCTTCAGGCGGATGTAATGGACTTAAAAGCAGACCCGGATCGGCTCGCTCGCGGTGTTATCATCGAAGCCAAACTGGATCGTGGTCGTGGACCGGTGGCAACAGTTCTGATTCAGGAAGGTACCCTGAAAGAAGGGGATGCCTTTGTGTCTAAAACGGAATTTGGTAAGGTCAGGGCCTTAATTAACGATCAGGGGAAACGTGTTAAAGAGGTAGGACCGTCTATGCCGGTGGAGGTAATCGGTTTCTCAAAAGTTCCACAGGTGAGTATAGAATTTATAGGCGTGGAAGATGAGAAAAAGGCGCGCAGCATCGGTGAATACTGGATTAGAAAGGAGCGGGAGAGGGAACTTTCCAAATCATCGAAAATTACCCTCGAGCAACTATATCAAAAAATTAAAGAGGGGGTTAAGGAACTGAACGTTATCATAAAAGGAGATGTCCAGGGTTCCATAGAGGCGTTGACCGAAGCTTTGAACAAGCTTAGCACACAGGATATTAAAGTAAAAATTATTCATAGTTCAACGGGCACGATAACAGAAACGGACGTTATGCTGGCATCGGCATCCAATGCCATAATCATCGGATTTAACGTCAGGCCGGACAGCCGAGTGATCGACATCGCTGAACAGGAAGGTGTCGAAATCAAACTTTATGACATTATATATAACGTAATTGCAGACATGAAAGCCGCCATGGAAGGACTTCTCGAACCTGTCTATAAGGAAACAGATATAGGCCGGGCTGAAGTACGGGAACTATTCAAAGTCCCTAAAGTAGGAACCATTGCCGGAAGCTACGTGACCGACGGCAAGATTACAAGAAGTGCCAATCTCAGACTGGTAAGGGATGGTGTGTTGATTTACAACAGCAAGGTGCTGTCACTCAGGCGGTTCAAGGACGATGTAAAAGAAGTAAGTGTCGGTCTTGAATGCGGTATCGGTATTGAGGGTTTCAATGATATAAGAGTGGGTGACATTATTGAAGCTTATGTTAGTGAAAAGGTAGAGAGAAAATTGTAAAACCCTTAACAGGGAAATAATCTGGAATTCTAATACTAAATCCTAAACAATACAAAGAACCAACTGATTGGAACATTAAGAATGCTGATATTTGTATCTTGGATTTGTTTCGTATTTCGCATTTTGAATTCAGGTTTTTAGGCATGGTTATCGGATCGGGAATAATAAGCTTGTTGATCGTTGAAAGCAGGTCTCTGAAGGAAAAAAGGGGCGTCCTGAATAGAATAATAAAGCGGACTCAAAACGAGTTCAATATTTCTATTGCGGAAATTGGCGAGAATGATCAGTGGAAAAGGGCTAGGATCGGGTTCAGTGTCGTTGGGAATGATAGGCGTTATATAAACGGGAAAATTGACCACGTCTTGAAATTCATTGACAATCTTCATCTCGCTGAGGTGTTGAACACAAAAATTGAAATCACTAATATCCCCGATTCGATAGATCACTTCGAATATAATGAGGATAAATATAATGAGTTTTAAGAGGGCAACCCGCGTGGCAGACCTCATTATGGCGGATATTTCAGATATCCTCTTAAGAGAAATCAGAGACCCCAGGATTAAATCTGTCACTATAACAGGAGTCAAATTAACCGATGACCTGCGTTTGGCTAAGGTATATTTTGTTGAGATGGGCAAGGATACATTTGATCCTCAAACCAAGATTGCACTTCAAAATGCAATAGGTTTTTTAAAAAGGGAGCTTGGGAAAAGAATAAAACTGCGCTACATTCCGGATATTATTTTCGTGACAGACGAATCATTCGCATATGGAAGTCGAATTGACAGACTGCTGGCAGAAATACGAAAGGCTGAGGAACCGGATGTTGAATAGTATCATTGACATGATAAATCGGTACAAATCTTTTCTTATTTCATCACATGTAAGACTTGACGGTGATGCCTTGGGATCGGAACTGGCCCTGTACCACATGCTCGTGAATATGGGCAAAAAAGTTGTGATTTATAATCAGGACGAAACACCGGGCAATTACTGTTTTCTTCCCGGCAATGATAAGATTGTTCATAAACTTCCGGCCCTTGAAAATTATGATGTGGTCTTCATTTTGGATTGCAGCGAACTAGATAGGATCGGAGACGAGGCATCTCGTATAGGCAAGATGGAGCGGGTCATAAGTATTGACCACCATATCTCAAACGGAAATTTTGGTAAGATAGTATTTGCTGAACCCCAGGCAAGTTCCACGGCAGAGCTGCTTTACAGGCTTATGACCGAGATGAATATTGATATCACCAAGGATATAGCTACCAACCTATATGCCGCTATCCTCACTGATACAGGAGGCTTCTGTTACGGGAATACAAAGAAGGACACACTTGCAGCCGCGGGTGTGCTTGTGGAAAGAGGCGCTGATCCACAGTGGATTTCAGAAAATATATATGAGAACAACCCCCTTTCTAAAATCAGACTTTTAACAAAAGCACTGGAAACACTTGCCTTTGATTGGGATAGAAAGGTTGGTTACATGATCGTCTCCCGGAAAGATATTGAAGATGCGGGAGCACGTGAGGAACATACTGAAGGCTTTGTTGACATACCCCGTTCCATTCAGGGAGTGGAAGTCTCTATTCTTTTTACCGAATTATCAGAGCATGAATATAAGTTAAGCCTCCGCTCTAAAGGAAAAGTCAATGTAGAACGTGTTGCCGTCGCATTCGGAGGAGGCGGGCATATTAATGCTGCCGCCTGTCACATAGATGGAAATTTCAATACCGTTTTACATCTAGTTTTAAACGCGATTAAGGACTTCTCATTAAATCCATGAATGGCATCATTGTAATCGATAAACCTACCGGTAAAACGTCATATGACGTGGTTGAGGATGTCAAAAAGGCCCTTTCAGTCAGAAAGGCCGGACATACCGGTACCCTTGATCCTATGGCTACAGGCGTCCTTCCTGTTTGTATAAACGAGGCAACGAAGTTAGTACAATTCTTATCAATGGACACAAAAGATTACAGGGCGACCATGTTACTGGGCGTCAAAACGGACACCCAAGATATAGAAGGCAAAATTATCGCTCGTGATGAACCATATGTCGGGCTTGACGACATAGACAATGTGTTTAATCGCTTTATCGGGCAAATAGAACAGGTACCTCCCCGGTATTCTGCTATAAAATTTAAAGGAAAATCTCTTCATAAATGGATGAGGAAAGGTATTGTCGTTGACCCACCACCAAGAATTGTAGAAATATACAACATTGGAATTGATGAATTGAAACTGCCCTATGTCACATTTTCAGTTTCATGTTCAAAGGGTACTTATGTAAGGTCACTGTGTTCAGACATCGGTGACATACTTGGGTGTGGCGCATGTCTTGCGAGTTTACGAAGAACAAGGAGTGGTATTTTTTCTGAAGCATCAGCGGTGACACTTGCAAGTATTGATGAGACAAAGGGAAAAAGTCTGCCAGAGTATATTATATCCCTGGTTGATGCACTGCCGGATCTTTCGGTAATTTATATAAATGACTTATTTGCTAAGAAATTGAGAGGAGGGCATCAACCAACAGCGGAAACATTCAATACATATCATATCCCTTCCCTTGCAGCCGGAGATATGATAAAATTTATTGATGAAAATAATAACCTTGTATCCATTGCGAAATTACTTTATTCATCCGACCAGATCAAATCACTGGATGGTATGAAACAAGTTGTTAAAATTTTAAGAATTTTTAATAGCTAGAAAAATTTGGGACAAGTATAAAATTGTAATTTGCCAATAGTCATAAACAACTAAATTTTGGGGAGGATATTAAGCGGTGTTAGATTCTGAAAAGAGAAAAGAAGTTATTAACAATTTCCAATTGCATGAAGTGGACACTGGATCTCCTGAAGTCCAGATTGCTCTCCTAAGCGCCAGAATAGAGTACCTGACGGAACATTTCAAAATGCATAAGAAGGACCATCATTCTCGCAGAGGTCTCTTGAAACTCGTAGGGAAGAGAAGGCGTATTCTGGATTATCTTAAGAAAAAGGACTTGGAGAGATACAGGAGTGTGATTCAGCGTCTGGGTCTCAGAAAATAATCCCGGACCCAATTTTGTTAATAGAAGGCATGAAGAGAAAATGATGTATTTGAATTGCGGATTCGTCCGTAGTTCTTTTACTGTGCGCAATATAAGGAAAATATATAGACATGAAATATCATGATGTGAGGAAAATTAGATGAATAACATATTTAAAACAGATTTCGCCGGAAGAAGCATATCCATTAAAACAAACTACATGGCAGGCCAGGCCGATGGATCAGTTCTTGTCACCTATGGTGATACGGTGGTCATTGTAACTGCAGTTTCACTTAAAAATAAAAGGGAAGGCGTTGATTTCCTGCCCCTTACAGTCGATTATCAGGAAATGACTTTTGCAGCGGGAAAGATACCCGGAGGCTTTTTTAAGCGGGAGGGTCGCCCTAACGAAAGGGAAATACTGACTTCACGGATTAT
>DASPQI010000471.1:0-2393 GCA_035625045.1 Syntrophales bacterium
CTATCAGGCTTTTGCATCTTTTAATCGGTATTCAATAGACTAGCACGGAAGCCCAATATCGTAAGTAGCAAGGGGTTCTGTCAATAGGTGTGTAAAAAGTCATCAGGCGGCCCTCCTTTCGGCAGTCTTTATTTCCTGAACAGCCATTCCATCTACGAACCTTTTTCCTGCATAGACATCCTTTAACAACCAGTATGCATTGAGCCTTCTGAAGCTTTTCTCCGCGACCTGGAGAAGCTTCCAGATCATGGTCGTGGCGTTGGTTACTTTCTTGAACCGCTTGGCCGCATCCGTCCGAAGCCGTACTGCACTGAAAGGAGACTCAATGATATTTGTCGTCCTTATGTGCTTCCAATGCTCCCGAGGAAATTCATAAAACGTAATCATTCGATCCCAGTCCCGCACCAGCGTCTCAGCTGCCTTCGGAAACTCCCTGCCATATCTGGCAATGAATCCGTCCCTGAGCCTTTCGCACTCCCGGCGGGTTTCTGCATAAGGGATACGGCTCACGTGTTCAGCCGCCTCGGCGCGTACCCTCTTGGGAAACGCATCAACTACATTCGTGATCTTGTGGTTCCAGCAGCGCTGCTCTTTTCCCGACGGATGAAGCTCGCTTAATGCCGACCATATGCCCAGGTGCCCATCCGCTATCGTCAACCTTCCGAGCACAAGGCCGCGCCTCCGGAGATCCCTCAACAGCCCAATCCAGGACTCCTTGCTCTCCCTATAACCGCTCTCGCAGGCAAGAATAACCTTATCGCCGCTGGTGAGCGCGCCAATCATAACAAGAAGCGCCGCCTTGTCCTTCTCAAGACCAGCCTTCACATATATGCCGTCCGCCCACTGATAGACCACCTCCAAGGATGAAAGGTCTTGCCGCTTCCACTGCTCGTACTCATACCGCCATTTCGCCTTTAACCTCTCTATCGAGGCGGCCGACAGCGGCGCACCTTCTCCCAACAGGCCCCGTAGCGCCAAATCAAAATCCCCGGTGGACAGCCCGTGCAGATACAACTCCGGCAGCATCTCTTCCAGTTCTCTTGTCCGGCGCTTGAACAAAGGCAGCAGTTTGCTTACAAACCGCTCCTCCGTATCCCTCACGCGGGGACGGCGAACCGTGATCGTGCCGCTCATCAGGGCAAGCCTCCGGAGTTTCCCATATCCATTCCTATATCCCTTGGGTGCATCTATATCCCTTCGCCTCTCCGACTTCCTCCTGCCTAATGCCGTCTCTACTTCTTCCTCCAGGATATCCTGGATGTACCCCCGAATCTTCTCGCGCACTGTCTCTTCCAGTAGCTCGTAACTAACTCTTGACGAATCGTACCTCTTGCATATATCTTCTCTCATGGGTGGTGCCTCCTTTCCTTTTTTGTTGATTGCAAGTTCAACTTTGAAAGGATACACCGCCTTTTATCTATTTACACACTTTTTGATTGTAGCCCTCGATATCACCGCACCATCCCTGTATGATAACACTGCAAGAACAGCAGAGAAGAGTCCACAGGCAGAAATAAGTATGATCTGTGAATAGAATCGTCTAAAAACTTTCACACTGCTACCATAAATCCTTTGATGAGGAATATTTTGGAGTATAAGTTTGCGCAGTTTTTCAAAATCATCAATTTCGTATTCAATATTGATAAAACGACCAGAAATATCAGACAGAGAGAGTCGTTTCACATAGTCTCGGGACTTAACGCTGGTTATTTCATTCCACTTTAAGAACAGATATCCTTTTTGGGCTGTCAGGTGTCAAATGCCTTTATCGTTAGTAGCAATTATATCCCCACTCTTCTTCAACACTATCATGGAGTATATCAGCCCCGCGCCAAAAATAAGAAAGCTTAGTACAAATGGAATTGCAGCTTCAAGAGGGTTTGGATGCTCCCAATTATGGGAAAAATAGCGCAAGATACCAACTAAGCCTAAACAAAGAAATACAACACAAACTACAGCATAAAAGATCGAAAGATTTCTGAAGCCTCGCGAAAATTTGAATAGTTCGGCATTATCGGGCAAATCGACGCCCATGATATTCTTTGTCATTTTTGACTCTCAATCTCGTCACATTTTATTTTTTCTTTCTCAATTTTTTGCTCTTTATTGGCATATCTGGTCTCCATAATTCTGGTGGTGGGTTACCCCGTGCTTTGTTCGTGCCCTCAAGTCTATCTCTATCAGAAAAATCCTTATGTTTCGGCGGTGGGTCCCACAGGGCAAAGAATATGAGGGAAATCAGGATACCAAAACAGATCACGATATTAGGATTATAGCCGAAAAGCCATGCTACGAGGGCGGTAATAAATGTTACTAAAAATATTATGATTAGGATTCTATGCTTCTGCTTAAGTTTCATACTTCTGACAGTCAATATATGGAATTTACTCTGC
>DASPQI010000472.1:0-4933 GCA_035625045.1 Syntrophales bacterium
ATCGTGAATGCTGTTGAATTTATTGAGGGCAAAAAAAAGACTCACGAAACTCCAGAGTATAAACAGGGCAAAAGGAATGGATAGCGGCGTGCGCAATGAAAAGGTCGTTTTCTTAAAAATAAGCAAAAACAACAGAATCAAAACCGCCCCGTAGAACGTAATTTCCTCAATAGCTGTAGTCTTCGGAAAGGGATTGCGCATAATGAATATAATCATTAGCGCGGGAATGCACAGATTCAGGGATTCAAATAATCGTCCGTAAGAGGTTGATGCTGTATTTGAAGGCTGATTCATAAGGAGTGTCAATAAGCAAAAAACAGATTTATACGAATTTTTTAGCATACTTTGCTCTAAATTACACTATTTTAATCACAGTACTATTGTGATATAAAATAAAATAAGATTATATCGCAATTAAAATGGAAAGATGTAAACCAAAACATGAGTATCACCAATGATTCCTGATATTTCATATCTGATTCTGAATTATAATCCTTTTGGAGAGAAAAATGCCACGGAAATACTGGACAAGGTCCTGGCAGCATTCTATGAGCGCAAAAGCGCGAAGCTGTCAAGCTATGTTTGTCTCCTCGATCAGGGATCACCTGAAAACCATCAAAAATGGCTTATTAGCAAACAGCAGCAGTACGGGTTTTCTACCGTCCTTTTGAAACGTAACATCGGTATAGGCGGGGCCATCAATTTTTTTGTGAGGGCCAGTAAGTCACCGGTGGTAGGGTTGATTACATCAGATGTCCTGATTACAACAGGAATGGATGAAGACTTATACAACAAGGTACAGATTCCGGAGGTTTATCAGGCCACGCCTTTTACAGATAAAAGTGATGTGAGTTTCCAGAAGTGGTGTCTAAAAGAAGATTTTGGCGTTGATAGGCTGGATTTAACAGAAATTAAGGAAAGCGAAACGTCATTTCTCGGGAAGCTCAGGAAAAAAAAGAGAAAAGGTTATCTCAGGTATATCGGAGTAGAATTTACTGTCATGTTCTGGCGCAGATCCGTATTTGATAAAGTTGGCTATTTTGATGAACGATGGAAGGCGTGTTACGAGAATAACGATTTTTCTCTCCGATGTTTCTTGGCCGGCGGATGCACAGCACTGAGCACTGAGTCATTTGTCTGGCACTACCACAAAGTGACAGAAAAAAATAAATCTAGAGAGCAATGCTTCGCCGAATATGGAAATGATTGGGCTCAGAAGCTGAAAAAAATGTGGAACAGTAAATGGCCCGGCTTGAATGATTATATTGACATCTATAAGCCATTGAAAGATAAAAGCATCAGCGATTATCCGAAGTTATATAAGAAATTTAAAGAGAATGTCTATTTGCCTTTTGAGCAGAAGTTGGACAATTCTTAAATATGTTCGTATTTACTGGACATTCATAAGGCTGTTCTTACCAAGGGCTTTGGAAGAAATAAGTCAGTGCGCCCAAAGACAGACAGATATCTCGACCATCTGTAAAGTCTATTCATTGCGTGCCTGAATTTGTGTCCAGAGCTGATTTAGAATTGAGTTTAGGAGATGAGGGATCGACATTTGTCCTGGAAGTGTTATGCACATAGTAACTGTTTGATGATTCTGGAATGGCATGGAAAATAAAATACCTCTGTCCGTGGCAATCATAACAAAAAATGAAGCTGAGAATATCCATGATTGCCTGAAAAGCGTCGCCTTTGCTGAACAGATCGTGGTTGTGGATTCTGGGAGCACGGACGACACAGTCAAAATCGTATCAGAGTTTGGCTGCGAGGTCTTCGTTGAACCATGGCGGGGTTTTGGCCCGCAGAAACAATCTGCCATTGACCACTGCAGCCAACCATGGATTTTAGTCCTTGATGCGGATGAACGAATTCCTGAAGATACGGCACAAGCGATCAAAACTCTCATTCTAAGTTCATCGACAACCGCTGTAGGTTTCAGTTTCCCTCGCAAGAATTTTTTTCAGGGCAGGTGGATAAAACACGCGGGATGGTGGCCAGATCGGGTAGTTAGACTTTTCCAAAAAGATAAGGGCCACATGACACAAGCAAAGGTTCACGAATCTGTGGAAGTTGACGGTTGCGTAGAGCCGCTTGCTTACCCGATAGAACATTATACGGAGAGTCGCCTTTGTCAAATTCTTCTTAAAATCAATCAGTATTCTACCTTCGGAGCTGAAGAAGCGTTCAGGGAGGGGAAAACATCTTCTGTTTGGGCTGCTGTTTTTCGTGCAAAACTTGCCATTCTCCATAACTATGTCTTGAGGCTGGGCTTTCTCGACGGGTCTCAAGGGTTCACTCTGGCAGTTACCGATGCCGTAAATAAATTTTTTAAGTATGCCAAATTAGCGGAACTGTCACGGAAGTCGCATAAAAGATATTAAATGGATATTTCAGTCATAATCGTCAACCGGAATACCAGAGATCTTCTACAAAACTGCCTCGAATCCATATCTAAAACCGTCCATAATATCACTTATGAGATCATCGTTGTGGACAATGCCTCGGCTGATAACAGTGTGGCCATGCTGAAACAGGACTACCCACAGGTACAAATTATACAGAATGAAGAAAACCGCGGTTTCGGAGCAGCTAACAACCAGGCTATGCGTATAATGAACGGCAGGTATGCACTATTATTGAATTCCGATACGGTTCTAACAGAAAATGCCGTTCATGAATTATATAACTTTACGGAGAACCACTCGGAAGCGGCCATGTCCTGCGGCCAACTTCTTAATGCAGACGGCAGCAAACAAAACTCCATCGCCAGTTTACCGACACTTATTACCCTGCTCACCAATACGCCTGTGCTTGAATATTTATTCCCTAAACGCTATCCGAGCAAGCGCTGTGATTACGACAAACCTATAGAGGTAGATTCGGGTATTGGTGCATGTCTTTTAGTCCGGAAAAAGGCAATCGACGAAGTAGGCATGTTTGATGAACGCTACTTTTTCTTTTTTGAAGAAACCGACTGGGCTTATCGTATGAAGACGGCAGGCTGGAAAATCTACCATGTGCCAACCGCATTTATATACCATTTTCAGGGACAAAGTATCGGCAGGGATGTCCGTTCGAGAATTGAGTTTTATCGTTCCCGCTATCAGTTTTTCCGTAAATGGAAAAGTTACCCTTATTACATCTTTGTGAGTATCGTGATAATCATACGGTTATTTGTTAATTGGCTGCTGACGGCAATCGCGAACGTCTTTTCAGTAGGTATTAATCGCCAACTTCGCGATAAGTTTATTATTTATACCAAGCTTATCCTGTGGCATTTGCACATTTCCCCGACCTAAAGAGGTAGCTTGGTTCTTTTAAAGTGGCCCTTTTTGTCCCCTTCTTTTTTTTCTTGACAATCCTTTTTTATTGAATTAACCTCAATCCGCGTTCACGGAGTGAACATATCGGATTTTAATATGACTTTATCAAATAAACAACAACTAGAAACAGAAGAAGTCCTTAAAGTCCTCAGGGAAATTGCGATAACCCCTGAAATGACACAACGTGAATTGTCTTCTCGATTAGGCATCAGCCTCGGCAAGGTCAACTTTTTGATTAATGTTCTCATCCAAAAGGGTCTTGTCAAGGCGCAGAATTTCAAAAATTCCCACAATAAAAAAGCCTATTTATACTATTTAACACCCAGGGGCTTTGAGGAAAAGGCGAAGATTACCTATCGCTTTCTAAGAAGAAAAATCCAGGAATTCGAACAGCTTGAAAGTGAAATCAGACTGTTGAAAAAGGAAGCCGGCGTTTCCGATACCACGGTTGAAACACCGGATAATACCCTATTTTAAAGGGATTATTTCTTAATAGATGTTCAATTGCATTTCCTATTGGTGTTGCATGGATGCCTTCTGATGTAATCCAGAGGGCGGAGCTGTATGAAATGAACAGGCATTTCTGTATAGTTGTATAGAATTAATAGATTGGATTTGACAAAGCAAAAAATATTGGTCACAGGCGCCGATGGATTTATTGGTAGCCATCTACTGGAAGGTTTGCTGGACAAAGAGAATCAGATACGGGCCTTTGTATTCTATAACTCTTTCAATAATTGGGGATGGCTGGATTCATTCCCTAAAGAAAAAATCCATAAGATTGATGTATTTGCAGGAGATATCCGCGATCCAAATGGGGTGAGAAACGCCATGCAAGGGATGGACATGGTTTTTCATCTGGCCGCACTTATTGCCATTCCATTCAGTTATCACTCCCCGGACAGCTACGTAGATACTAATATCAAAGGTACATTGAATGTACTTCAAGCGGCGCGCGATACAGGGTGTAATCGTGTGCTGATCACATCAACGTCAGAAGTTTATGGAACGGCGAAATATGTTCCCATCGATGAGCAGCATCCCTTCCAAGGTCAGTCGCCCTATTCCGCCACCAAAATCGGGGCAGATAGAATAGCGGAAAGCTTCTATCGCAGTTTCAATACCCCGGTGACCATTGTAAGGCCGTTTAATACTTATGGGCCGCGTCAATCGGCCCGTGCGGTCATTCCCACCGTCATTACCCAGTTGCTGAACGGTGCAACAGAAATCAGTCTGGGCAACATTCATCCAACGCGAGATTTTAATTATGTCAAGGATACCGTGGACGGTTTCATTGCGATTGCAGAAACAGAAGCCACGATAGGAGAAGAGATAAATATTGCCTCTCAACAGGAGATTTCCATAGGTGAGATCGCCCGCGAGATCATCGATCTGATCAACCCGACGGCCAGGATCGTCTCTGAGGATATACGCATGAGGCCTGAAAAAAGCGAAGTGGAGCGGCTGCTGGGAAGCAATGAAAAAATTCGCAGACTGACAAGGTGGCAGCCAAAATATACACTGAAGCAGGGAATCCGGGAAACCATAGCATGGTTCAGGGACGAAGATAATATGCGGCACTATAAATGGAATCTCTATAATGTTTG
>DASPQI010000473.1:0-3950 GCA_035625045.1 Syntrophales bacterium
GAGAAAACTCGACCGGCATAAAAAACTCGACTGGATAAGAGAAAAAACAGTCAAAGAATTAAGTGCTGACGATGACAAGATCGGTCACCAGGTAAGAAACATTATATCGGACCTTGAGCACCAAATCGTAAGAAACATGATTTTACATGAGAAAAAGAGGAGTGACGGAAGATCCGTTACTGATATCAGACCAATCAATTGCGAAGTGGGGATTTTACCCAGAGCGCACGGATCAGCTCTCTTTACCAGGGGTGAAACCCAAGCACTGGCAGCCCTTACTCTCGGCACATCCTCAGACGAGCAGCGTCTGGATTATGTGAGCGGGGAAGAAATGAGAACTTTTATTTTGCACTACAATTTCCCCCCTTACTGTGTAGGAGAAGCAAAGCCATTAAGAAACCCGGGAAGAAGAGAAATAGGTCATGGTGCACTCGCCAGAAAAGCTTTATTACCTGTCCTACCTCCCGAGGAAGCTTTCCCCTACACTATAAGGATCGTTTCGGAGATACTGTCTTCCAACGGTTCATCATCAATGGCTACAGTATGCGGCAGCTTGCTTTCCCTGATGGACGCGGGTGTACCGGTACGAGACTTTGTTGCCGGCATCGCTATGGGGCTATTAAAGGAAGACGATAAGGTTACCATCCTTTCTGATATCATAGGTGATGAAGACCATGCGGGTGACATGGATCTCAAGGTATGCGGAACGAAAAAAGGAATTACAGCTTTGCAGATGGATATTAAAATTGGCGGACTGAATGAGGACATTTTAAGAAGCGCTTTATACCAGGCGAAAGAGGGGCGATTTTTCATTATCGAAAAACTTAAAGAAACAATTGCCGAACCAAGGAAAGATATATCTCAATATGCCCCGCGGATTACGACACTTAAAGTTAAACCGGAAAAGGTAAGGGATGTGATCGGCTCCGGTGGGAAAAATATCAGACAGATTATTAACGAGACAGGAGTTACCATTGATGTTGAAGATGACGGTACCGTAACCATTGCATCGAACGATGCAGAAGCGGCATCGAGAGCTGTGGCTATGGTCAAGTGGTTGACGGAAGATGCAGAAGTGGGGAAGATTTATCGCGGTATTGTCAAAAAAATAGTTGATTTTGGGGCCTTTGTCGAAATATTACCGGGCACTGAAGGATTGGTACACATTTCACAGCTAGCCAAGGAAAGGGTTAAAAAAGTAACCGACATCCTCCAAGAGGGGGAAGAAGTGGTAGTTAAAGTACTAGAGATTGATAAGCAGGGGAAAATTCGGCTTAGCAGGAAGGATGCACTTGGTGCCCACACACAGTAGGACCGTTCTCCCTAACGGTGTCAGAATAATATCCGAAGAGATCAATCATGTCAGATCAATATCCATAGGGGTCTGGGTGCAAAGCGGCTCCCGCTATGAAGACCGTACCATAAATGGTACAGCTCATTTTATCGAGCACATGCTCTTTAAAGGAACTAAAAATAGATCCTCTTTTGATATCGCTTCAGCTATTGATTCTGTCGGTGGGATTATAAATGCCTTCACCGGCAAGGAACTGACCTCATTTTATATAAAGATACCAGACTATCATCTCGCTATGGCAGTAGACCTTCTCGCCGACATTTTCATAAATTCACAATTTGATAATGAAGAAATACTTAAAGAACAGTCGGTGATCCTTCAGGAAATTAAAATGGTCGAGGATTCACCTGATGATTATATCCATGATTTTTTTGAGAGCGTATTCTGGAATAGCCATCCCTTAGGTCTTTCTGTTTTGGGGACGAGAGATTTAATAACTAAGTTAAATAGAGAAACACTTGTTGCCTTCTTTAATGATCGATACAAGGGTGATAATCTAGTAGTGGCTGCTGCGGGTAATCTAAAGCATGATGAATTCGCTGATCTTGTAAATCGGGCCTTCGGATCCATATCGGGGAAATCCCTCAAGACTCTAACGAACAAGCCGGTGATATCATCAAAGACAGCTGTCATCAAAAAAGACCTGGAGCAGGTGCATGTGATAATTGGAACTGTTGCACCTTCTGCAATAAGCCCTAAAAGATATTCGAGCTTTATATTAAACGCCATTCTTGGCGGCAGCATGAGTTCAAGACTGTTTCAAGAAATCAGAGAAAAAAGAGGGCTTGCTTATGCAATCCATTCCTTTCTTAATCCCTATAGTGATACAGGTTTTTTAGGCGTATATGCGGGAACTGGTGAGGATAGGATTCGGGTTGTTATCAGTCTTATTCTTGAAGAATTGAAGCGATTATGTGAATATCACTTGACTGAAAAGGAAATTACACAGGCTAAAGAGCTTATCAAAGGAAACTTCCTGCTCTCTATGGAGAGCACTGACAATCGTATGATCAAGTTGGCCAAGAATGAAATTTTCTTCGGAAGGTTTATACCTCCGGAAGAGATTATAGCCTCTGTAGATTCTGTTTCGGCAGGGGATGTCAGGAATCTGGCTCTTGAAATCTTCAAGCCTGAGAATATCTCCCTAGTTGCTATGGGGATGATCTCAGAAAATGACATTTCTCTTGACTATAATAAAAAATAAGAATTTTAGAGTGACTTTTGAGTTCTCATGATGGAAGAAATCACTATACCAATTCAAAATTTGTCCGACTGTGATGACATATCCTTTCCCCGATATATGACCGAATATTCGGCAGGCATGGATATCTTTGCAGCGGTGGATGCGGAAGAGACAATACTTCCGGGGCAGAGAAAGATGATCCCTACAGGAATAGCTATTGCGCTGCCGGTAGGTTATGAAGCGGAAATAAGGCCCCGCAGCGGACTTGCCGTAAAAAATGGTGTGACGCTGGTTAATTCTCCTGGAACAATTGATGCAGATTACCGAGGTGAAATAGGAATAATCATGATTAATCACGGGGAAAGACCTTTTGTCATCAGGCGGGGTGATCGAATAGCACAGATGATAGTACACCGGGTTTGCAGGGTTTCATGGATAGCGTGTCAGCAGCTTGATCGAACCTCAAGAGGGGATGGGGGGTTCGGTCATACCAAGTAATTAAGGATGGGCACTTCATGAAAAAACTCAAAGTAAATAAAACATATAAAGAGATCAATGAGAAGATCAAACAGGGGAATGCCGTTGTTGTAACGGCCGAAGAGATGATCTATATTGTTGAGAGACACGGTAGCGTCGATGCAGCCCGAAAGATAGACATCGTCACAACAGGCACATTCGCTCCCATGTGTTCATCAGGTGCATTTTTAAATTTTGGCCACGCAGCTCCGAGAATAAAGGCATCGAAGATATGGCTCAATGATGTATTTGCATACGGCGGTATCGCCGCAGTTGACTGTTATATAGGTGCGACAGAGGTTGTCGAAGGGGATCCTCTCAATAGTGTCTACCCGGGTGAATTCAATTACGGAGGCGGGCATGTCATTCAGGACTTGGTAGCGGGTAATGTGATCAGATTACGTGCAGAAGGTTATGGAACTGATTGCTACCCTGCACGGAAATACGAAAAAAATATTACAATTAATGATCTAAGAGACGCCATTCTCTTCAACCCGCGAAATGCCTATCAGAATTATAATTGCGCTGTTAACATGTCAGACAAAACAATTTACACTTATATGGGGGTGTTAAGACCCCGCATGGCCAATGCAAACTTCGCGACAGCAGGACAGTTAAGTCCTCTATTTAATGATCCCTATTACATGACAATTGGTATAGGGACGAGAATTTTTTTGGGGGGAGGCCAAGGTTATGTAGCCTGGCAAGGCACGCAACATAACCCGGACATTGTCAGAAGTAAAAATGGGATCCCAAAAGGAGGCGCGGGTACGATCGCAACAATAGGAAACTTAAAAGAGATGAGTCCTGAATGGCTCGTAGGCGCCAGTATGCTTGGCTATGGGGTTTCCCTATACGTTGGAATAGGCATTCCGATCCCAATCTTGAACGAGGAAA
>DASPQI010000474.1:0-3339 GCA_035625045.1 Syntrophales bacterium
TGATCAATTCTCCCGGTTCTCCTACCGGCACGTCCGTTACTCCGTCATCAAGGCTGACAATACGGCACAATGTGTCTGGGATAGGCACGCCAATGCTGCCTACCTTGCGGACGCCGCCAAAAGGATTGACATGGGTTACGGGAGTAGTTTCGGTCAGTCCGAATCCTTCAACGATTACTGCACCTGTCATTTTCTCAAAATCATGGATTACCTCTACAGGAATCGGTGCACTACCTGAGATGCTTGCCTTGATACAACTCATGTCTGTTTTTTTCAAATCAGGGTGATTGAGCATCCCGATAAACATGGTAGGAACGAGCGGCGCAAATGTTGGCCGGAATTTTCGAATAGTTTCCAGAAGGGGCTCCGGCTGCGGCCGGGGAACCAGTATTTGGGTCCAGCCCTCATAGACAGAAAAATTCATGCAGGCCGACAATCCAAACGAATGGAAATAGGGAAGTGCCCCCAGCGTTACTTCCGCACCACGTTGCAATGCAGTTGCCCATGCTGCAATCTGTTGGATCTGTTTGCTCAGGTTGGCGTGCGTAAGCATGACGCCCTTGGATACACCTGTAGTGCCGCCGGTATACTGGTACATGGCCACATCATAAAAACCTAACTTGACAGCTGGCGGTTTTGGCTGGTACTTGATTATACACTCCTTCCAGGTAAATACATCCGGTGCAGGTTTGACATCGGTAGCAAGCTTTTTCTTCTTAGCGACAAGCGGAAAAAGGAGGTTTTTCGGGAAGGGAAGATAGTTGCCGATCGACGTGTAGACAATCTGTTTGATCTTTGTCTTTGGACGAAGGTCTATCATGCGATTCGCCAGGAGATCGAGCGTGATCAGTGCCTTGGCGCCTGAATCATTGAATTGATGTTCGAGCTCTCGGTCGGTGTAAAGGGGGTTGTTCATTACCGCAATCGCCCCTACCTTCAATATGGCGTAATAGGCAACAACGCAGGGGATTACGTTCGGTAAAAGAATCGCTGCGGCATCCCTCGGCTTGATGCCGAAATCAGTGAGACACGTCGCAAACCTGTCCACCATGTCTTTTAGCTGCTTATATGTAAGCTTGTATCCTTGGAAGATAATGGCTGTTCTGTCCGGGAACTCTTTTGCTGTTCTGTCCAGTATTTCAGGCATACAAATCTCTTTGTAATTGATCGTTGCGGGTACGCCTTTTTCATAAGACTTCAACCATGGTTTGTCTATATACTTGATTTCTCCGGCCATATGCATGCCCCTCCTTTTTCTTGAGTCAGGTCTTCATTCACATTACGATTTTTCCGATAGGTTTAATATTAAAACACTTCAACTTAAATAGCCACAAAAAAGCCCCAAACTTCAGCAGTCGGGGCTTTTTTTAAAGAGCAGCTATGCCTTCTCGGTAGATATTCTATTTAGTTGGTGCACACACATCTACAGGCGATTTTTCTTCTTCAATGCCCATGGCACGCCAGACAATCTCGGCTATATCCAATGAAGCCATTTTTTCTTCCTTTTCCCTGGCCTTGATACCGTCACTCATCATGGTCAAACAGAATGGACACGCAACAGCAATATTACTGGCATTCGTGGCAATAACTTGGTCGGTCCTCATGTTATTGATTCTTTCACCGTCATGCTCTTCCATCCACATCCTGGCTCCACCGGCGCCGCAGCAGAAGCTCTTATCGAGTTTCCTCTCCATTTCCGCCAGCTTCATGCCGGGAACGGCGGTTAGAATCTTTCGGGGCTGATCATATATGTCGTTATATCTGCCGAGGAAGCAGGAATCATGATAAGTGAATTGCCCGTCAACAGGTTTTTTTAGAGTGATCTTCCCGCTGGCAATAAGCTGAGAGATGATCTCTGTATGATGATAAACCTCATAGTTTCCACCAAAGTGGGCATAGTCTTTTTTCAGGGTATTATAACCATGAGGACACGTACAGATTATTTTTTTAACACCATAGCCGTTCATAACCTCGATATTGGCCTGCATAAGGGCCTGAGACAGATATTCATTTCCGCCCCGCATGGCCGAATCACCGCAACAGCCTTCTTCCGTGCCGAGAATACCAAAACTCACTCCGGCGGATTTAAGGATCTTTGCAAAAGCGGTTGATACCTTCTTTCCCCTGTCGTCAAACGATCCGGCACATCCTACATAGAAGAGATACTCAACATTCGGCTCTTCGGCAAGGGTCTTGATGCCTAAATCCTTTGCCCAGTCGGCTCGCAGGTGAGAACCAACACCCCAGGGGTTTGAATTATTCTCCATATTTCTGAAGGTCAGCTGGAGTTCAGGGGCAAAATCCGCTTCCGTCAGAACTTTATATTGTCTCATGTTTACGATTTTCGGAACATGCTCGATTGAAGACGAACAATGTTCCATGCAGTACATGCAGTTTGTGCAGGCCCACAGCTCGTGCAGATCGATCACTTCTCCCACCATTGTTTTCGTCGGTGCCGGCATTTCAGGCGCTGTGCCTTCCGCAGCCTTAGCCGCGGCCTTCTTTGCCGCTGCCACCAGTGGAGCCCTCTCAAGCCAGTAGGTTTTCAAATCCTGTACGACCTTCTTCGGCGAAAGAGGTTTCCCGGATAAGTACGCCGGGCATCCGTCCTGGCACCGCCCGCAGCGCGTACATGCATCAGAATCAAATATCTGTTTCCATGTAAAATCTTCCAGCTGTCCCGCACCAAAGGATTCTGCCGTCTCAAAATCGCGTATCGGTTCAATGTTTCCTACTGGTTTTAACGAAGCCATGAAATGATTTGCGGGAGTGGTAATGATATGCAGCAGCCTTGAGTAAGGGATATAGGCAATAAAACCCAGAGCCATGAAGGTATGAGTCCACCACATAACCTTGTGAGCTATTCTAGCCGTACCATAATCGACACCTGAGAATGCCTTTGCCAGGGTGTAACCGGCAAATGACCACACCTCCCACGGGGGATTCGTTACATGAATTCTCAATGCTTCAATAATAAATCCTGTAATAATTATACCTCCTAGGAGGATAAGGACGATTGCGTCATCAGGCGTATTGTCCGGCTTCTCCTTGTACCCGAGGCGGTCAGGCTTTGTAATATATCTCCTTTCTGCGGCTATAAATACCCCTATAAGAACGAACAAGCCGAATACTTCCATGAGAAAAGAAAATATGAGATAGAATTTTCCTATTAGGAAAGGCGCACCGAACGGCTCACCAACATGAAATTCCGTTGCATCAAATGCGGCACCGAACATCAGGCCTAGAAACCCGAAAAAGATCAAGCCATGCATGATGCCCGGATATGCATCTCTGAATGTTTTAATCTGAAGCAAGCCGTTGAGGAGAAGCAGCTTGATT
>DASPQI010000475.1:0-5579 GCA_035625045.1 Syntrophales bacterium
TGGAGGAGATCAGGAAAAAGTACGGCGATGAGAGGCGCACCGAGATTGTGGAGAGCGTGGAAGACATCGATATTGAGGACATGATAGTGGAAGAAGACATGGTGGTGACCGTGTCTCACTATGGCTACATCAAGAGGAATCCCGTCAGTCTTTACAGGAGCCAGCGCCGGGGCGGCAAAGGCAAAGTCGGCATGGGAACAAAGGAGGAGGATTTTGTCGAAAAGATATTTATCGCCTCCACCCATCACTATATCCTGATCTTTACGAACGTGGGTCGTGTTTACTGGCTGAAGGTCTACCAGATTCCCCAGGCCGGGAGGGCGTCAAAGGGAAAGGCTATCGTCAATCTCGTCAACCTGTCGCCGGGAGAGAGGGTTGCCTCCGTCCTCCCGGTGAAAGAATTCATCGAGGGCAAGTCTGTTGTCATGGTGACGAAGCAGGGCATCATCAAAAAGACAGAGCTGGAGGCTTATTCCAATCCGCGATCCGGCGGGATTATTGCCGTCACCATTGATGACGGGGATGATCTGATTGATGTTCAACTGACGATGGGCGATCAGGACATCTTTTTGGGAACGCGAAAAGGATTGTCAATCCGGTTCCATGAAGGAGACGTACGGGATATGGGGAGAACAGCGCGCGGCGTTATCGGTATCCGCATGGATGATGACGATGCCGTGGTTGGGATGGAGATCCCGACGGATGGTAATTCCATTATAACTGTCTCCGAAAACGGCTATGGCAAGCGCACGGCCGTGGAGGAATACCGGCAGCAAAACAGGGGAGGCCAGGGAGTTATCAATCTTAAAACGGTTCCCAAGGTAGGATATGTCTCGGGGGTTCTCCAGGTCACGGGCGTTGAAGACATAATGCTGATAAGCAACGCGGGGAAAATCATCCGTCTGAAGGTTGAAGAAGTGCCCCTCCTCCATCGGAGTACCCAGGGGGTGAGACTGATCGAACTTGATCCCGAGGAAAAACTAGTCGGTGTGGCCCGTGCTGAGAGGGAAACGGAGGATAGAGAAAACGGTCTGGCCCCGGGAGATGAAACAGAAGAAACTGAAAGCGAATTGGAATTCGATACGGGCGACCAGGGAGAGGAACCATAAATCAAGACATGCCGCAGATTTGAATGTGCGAAAAAAAGCAGAGCTGCTTATAACTCTGCTTTCAGTTATGGATGAGTAAACGGATTTTCACATGCACAATATCTCGTATCTATGGCAGGTAGGCGCCACAGCAAACTATTAGATTGCCTACCTTTTGGCAGTAGGTGATCTTGAACTCTTCCTCTTTGGTTACAGGATTCATATAGGCATAGTCCACCCATCCTGAACCACGGCTATTGGCGAGATCAACGATTTCCTTCCTGAAGAGTTTTCCCTTGCTGTCCGGTTCATTATAAAGATTCTTGCCGACGAGCTTCGGTACCATCGGATTAGCCTTCATGACTCCTTTCAAGTCGTAGGCAAAGATATACAGGTCATCCTTCAAAACTTCTTTCAGGTCATAGCCAAAAAGATACTCTTCTTCCTTGAAAAACTTGCCCCTTGGTTTCTTGAATTCCTTCAATGCCTTCTCCTCGCCGTTTGCATTCACATACGCGACGGCTTGCTCTACCAGCTTCTTCGCTTCAATAGGAGTACCTCGTTGCTGGGCGTACGCCGAAGTCACCACAAAGAGGCAAATAAAGATCGCTACTGCAAGTTTATGGAACTTCATTCTTGTCATCTCCTTTCATTGGCTTATGATTTCTTTTTCAAATATGATGACATAACGAGACGGGCCTCACCCGTGATAACCGCGGTTCCTTCCTTGTTTGTGACTTCTGTCAACAGCGTTATCCGGCCTTTTTCCGCATCCCACTCCGTTACTTTCGCGCGGGCTGTCACTTCATCACCGGGACGTACAGGCGCTAGGAAACGGAGCTGTTGACTCATATAGATTGAACCAGGACCGGGCAGCATGGTCCCCAATACCGCGGATATCATGCCGGAAACGAGCATTCCGTGAGCAATGCGCCCCCCGAATATCGTTCCTTTTGCATAGTCATCGTTCATATGTACCGGGTTTACATCCCCTGAGATTCGCGCGAACATTTTGACATCCTCATCGCTGATAATTCTGGTTAACGTTGCCTCTTCACCGATCTTAAAATGAGTGCGCTCTTCAAACATATTATCACCTCCGAATCCTTAAATTACAAATTCCACTTTTTTGTATTGCTTGTACAAGGCCATATCAAATACTGATCACCTGGGGTTTGGTTGACCAGCCTACTTTCCGGTATAAAACACAGGGCAAGTAGAGATCATCACTCCCCCCTTTTGTTCTTAGTCTTTTCCTGTTCCACGGGTTCCGTCATGAGATCGAAGATAGATTTGAGAGGAGACAACGAAGGCAACGATTTCTTCGCGTCATCGGCAAGGTTTACACTGAGATCAAGCCATTTTTCAAACTGCTGGTCCACGGAGGTTTTGAAGGCCAGATAGTTTTTTATGATTTGCTGCAAATGTTTTTCGAAAAATTCATTGAGAACCGTTTCTCCGAATTGAATCATTAAATGGAGAATTGGAACCGGCAAAAGGAAGTTCTTATTCTTTGCCTCCTCTAGGAGAACCTGGGTCAGAATAAAAGCTGTCACATCCTCTTTCGTCTTCGCATCGACAACTTCAACCTGCCGACCCTGCTTAATTACATCAGATACCTGACTGAGAGTGACATAGCTGTTTTTTTCGGTATCATAGAGACGCCTGTTGTTATATTTTTTGATTATTAATTTGTCAGTCATATTCGATTTTCCTTAATTGTGCTCTATATATCTCATAATATGTTACATTGCAATAAAAAGTTTTAGTCAATTCAACATAAGCATCAATGTATTTGATGTAATATACGTATTTAATTACATTATTGTTATTTTTTGGCTATTTGAGAGCTCCGCAAAAAATAATATTGCATTGCAACATATTTTTCTTGACAAACCTGATTTTGTGTTTATAATACAGATATGATTTCCATTAGGAGGTCAAATCTTTCAATCTCAAAAGAGAGGAGTTCACAATGGAACCAACAAAATTTGCAAAACAGACCTTTGATTTTTACAAATCTTCTTTCAACAACACCTTTAACGCCATTATGATGCTGCAGGAACAGGCCCAGAAAGTGGTCGATATGTACCTGGAACAGACGGCCGGATTCCCTGAAGAGGGTAAAAAGGCAATTCAAGAATGGATCAAGGCGTATAAAAAAGGAAGCACGGAATTCAAGAGCGCCGTGGACGAAAGTTTCAAACGTATGGAGAGTTACTTCGCAGAACCCGCAAAGGGCAAGAAAGAATAAAAGATATTCACACAACCAAATATATAAAGGAGGAGATAACCATGCAACCGAAGCTAATACTAAAACAGATGATTGATCTTAACAAGGCAGCCTTCGACAATGCCTTCAATAACATGGCCATACTGCAGGAGCAGATGGAAAGAACAATTAACATCATGATTGAACAGTCCACAGGAATGACCGAAGAAGGGAAAAAGGCCGTTAAAGATTGGGCAGCGATCTACAAAAAAGGGTTTGAAGAATACAAGCGCGCTGTTGGCGAGAATTTTAAACGGGTAGAATCATTTTTTCAGCAAGGTAAGTAAGCGTGAAGCACAAAAAACCACTGCCTCAGGAACAGCAAATGAAAATTCGGCCGGACTCAGAATCATCCACGGATTTGTATGATTCAATAATTTTTTATCCGTGGAAACTGATGGACATGAATGCGAATGTGTTCATGTCTTCAGCAGAACTGATAAAGGCAGCGCAAACTTACCTGAACGGCATTTATAGTTATTACTTTAATTTCATGACCCCCTACTGGATTGCGCTCAACTCCTTTCTATTCATGGAGAAAATCAAAATCACCCAGCACAGGCCGGATGAAACACTTAAGGATTATCTCGATCTCCTCCACTTCAATCTCCAGATAACGAAAAAAGGACATCTCAGCACACTGAGAACGATCAATGATTTTCATGCGCAGGAACTGGCAAGGGCCGTTTCCTCGTGGTTAAATACGATCTTTGACCGGGATGGAGAGGATATTACCGCATACACGGAACGTTTGTCCAGGCTTACGGAATTGCTGACCTACCATTATCCGCAGGTGATTCGCGACATCGAACCGGAATTCGGCTTTCATTTTGATGACGGCGGCTACATCAAAGTTGACGAGACAGACAGATTTTATCTTTACCAGGTTCTTCCCCGTGATAAGAAGGTCAAGGTCAGGGAAAAAGGGAAACCGATTTTCATTATTCCTCCTTATGTATTGGGAGCATCAATCGTCGCCTTCTTGCCCGGTGAGAATAAAAGCTATACCCACTGCTTCGCGAACCAGGGGATTCCAACTTATGTCCGCATCATGAAAGATTTTAACGATACTCCCGCCGTGCAGATCATGACCGGTGAGGATGATTGTCACGATACCCGTCAATTCTGCGAAGTAATCAAGGCGAGGCATGGAAGACCGGTGACACTAAATGGCTTCTGTCAGGGCGGTTTTGTGGCCCTCCTAAATCTGCTTACCGGTGAGTTGGACAACCTGGTGGATGCGTTCATTACTTGTGTTACTCCCATCGATGGTACGCGCAGCAAGGCCCTGATTGAATATCTCGAGCATATCCCGGAACGATTCCGGGATTTGGGATATGCATTGAAAGCTCTGCCGAACGGCAACCGGGTAGTAGACGGAAAGGTGATGAGCTGGGTATACAAGCTGAAGAGCATGGATAGAGAGGCTCCTGTCTTTACCTTCTATCGAGATTTAATAATGTTTGACAAGCAGAACGCCAAAGAAATTCACATCACCAAAACAGCGGCAGCGCTGAATTACTGGCTCATTTACGAACGCAATGACCTGCCCCTGGCAATCACGCAGATGAGCTTCGATTCTTACACTAAACCTGTGACCGGCGATGGGACACTGCCCGTAAAGCTTTTTGGTCGGAAGTTGAACTTCAAGCATTTAAAAGATATGGGGATCAAGTGGCTTATCTGTTATGCGGAAGAAGACGACCTGGTGAATAAAGAGTCGGCACTGGCGCCGCTGGATTTCGTCGATGCGGAGGTCACAGTCTTTCCCAAAGGTCATGGAGCTATCGCCACCTCTTGGTCTCTTCCTACATCTGAATGCGCCCTGCATACGCGATTCGGGGATGGATGTCGCGGACCTGTATGCTTCCAACTGGACCTCGATAAGGGGAAAAAGTAGAAGGAAAATCTTTTATGGATAAAAAATTTCTTGAATTTTGGGGTAATTTCCTCCTGAATGCGGCCAAAGGACAGGAGCACCTGGATGACATGAACAAATGTATCCGTGAGGGTTTCAAAGGCTTTGAGCAGCATATGGATCTTTTCCGGAAGTGTTACGGTCTTGACCGCGAGTCCGAATCGTCTCCGAACTATATGGAGATATGGTCAAAGGCTGCTGCCGATTTTCAGAGTTCCTACAAGGAACTCCTGGGCCTCATGGGATGGGTTTCTAAAGAAGAGTATCTTGACCTGGCCGAAAAATATGAGACATTGAAGGA